>JAZFWG010000069.1:0-15016 GCA_036448135.1 Alphaproteobacteria bacterium | reverse complement strand
GACTGCTCCTGTTCCAGGATGGCGAGTTCGGCTTCGTCCTCGGCGATCAGCTGGCGGATGAGGTCTTCCTTGCTGACCGGGGTGCCATCGAGCCGGGCCTGGGCGCTCATGGGATGGCTGTTGATGGCCGCCACAAGCCGTTCGATGGCAGAGACATTCTTGGCGTACTCCCGGGCATAGCGGCTTTCGGTGGTGATCGAGGTGCGAAACAGCCTGGTGTCGACCTTGGCCACCGAGGCCTCGAACCTTTGCCGCGCCTCATCCTGTTTCTCGACCAGCGCCATCCGCTGCGGGGTCATGTTGCCGCGTTTGCGTTTGATCTTGCCGAGAATCCGCTCATAAAGGCGAATCTTGGTCTTGGCACGGCGCTTTCTCAATTTCTGATGGCGCGCGATGATTTTCAGGTATTCCCGCTTCTCGGCGAGGAACTGATGGCTGAGTTCGATCCTGAGCTCGTCTTCGGCCTGGTCGATGGCGGCGCGCAGGTCCTCGAGGGTCTGAACCTTGAGCCGGACCTGATTGTCGGTGTCGCTGAGGCTGGCGGCGAGGGAGGATTTGGCGAAATCCTGCTCAACCGCCTTCTTGAGATAACTGGCCGGAAGTTTGACCAGGCGCTCGGAAGAGGCTGGCGTCCACGCCGTGGTCTCCGCCGGCGCCACCGCGGCCATGGCCGGGGGGATGAGAAAACCAATGACGAAGGCGGCCGTGACCAGGGCGTGAAATTGCCACTCGAGAAAAAAATTGGGACGGGCATGGGTTTTCATGGGATGTGCTCCTGGGATCGTTGCCATGGCGGTTACTTGTTCTTCCAATAGAGCATCCGCCGCATTTCACCCTTCAGGGTGCTGTTGACGTTGAGCGCCGAAAACTCACCGAAGGTCCAGTGTTCCTTGCGGCCAAGAAGCGCATCCATGGTGACGATGAAGGATGACCCGTCCGGGTAATAGAGATCGTGGTCGGGGAATTTGCCCTTGAACTTGTCGAAATTGTTGCGGGAATGCTCGACGTCACCGCCCTTGAAGTAGTTCTGGACCGATAGGGCGACGGCGCGCATGCGCTCATCCCGGGCGATGCCGTTACCGTCGGTGCCGATGCTCGCCTCGCATTTCTCGAGAACCTGGGCGCTGGCCAGATAGGTACCGGTCGAGCCCGAGTTGCGCGCCTTGCGGTCGAGCTCGAAGCCCTGATCGCGGCACTTTCTGTATTCCCGCATCAGGGAGATTTGCTCGAACCGGGCCTCGCGAAATCCGATTCCTTCACCGATCAAGGCGCCGTTGTTGGCGCATGCGGCCAGTGTCAAGGCCGCGATGGCGGCGGTACCTATCCGCCGTAGCTGAGCGACGCAATTCCTGGAGCTGTGCTTGTGGGACATCACGATATTCCTCTCCTAATCGCCTCATAGTGTGGTTATGAAATGGCTAGGGCGGTTTTTCGCCTGGACCGCCACTGGGATCGCCAAACCGGCCCTATGGCGTGAACTCCTGTTTGAAGCGGTAAACCGTGGCGCCCGATTTGCTGACGTTTTCCAGCAGCCGGTTCCAGTCCGCCCGGGTCCAAACCCTATCGATGTCCTCTACCGCCTTGCGCAGGCGCCCATTGCCAGGCTTGATTCCGGGCCGCGTCACCAAGGCGGCAAATTCCTGGATCACCGGCGCTTCAAGGTGCCTGGGCGGTCCTGCATCAACCCGGAGCGACTTGCCGGCCGCGATCTTCTCGCCTTGGTGAAAAATGCGGGTGCGGAAACGCCGGCCCAAAGTATCCTCCCGGATTCCATAGACCCAGACCCAGCGGTTCTCACCGGAGTGATTGGTGATGCGATAGCTAAGATCGCAGAGGCCTCGCGTGCGTTGCGCCGGAAGGCGCCCGGCCTCAATACCCTGCCAGTGCTGGACCACCGCCGTCGCCACATTGAAATAGACCGCGGCACAGCCCGAGCCTTTGGGCGCGCGGGCCAGCGTTGCCGCCGCGACGATCCCTTGGGGGGCTTGCTTGCCGTCTGCCGGTCCGGAGTGCTGTTGCGTTGGCGTGGTCAGGGGTGCGCTGGAGAAAGCACCGGCGGGTGCCTCCGGCGCCTGTTCGGCGCCGTGGTTCCAGCCCGCCAGTGCGACCACCATGACAAGGGCGGCGGCGGCGCCATAGAACGCCGCTGGGGTCGGCCGCCCACGGCGGAATTTGCGGGCGGCCGCTCTGGGGGACAGGCGCCAGCGCCGCTTGGGCAATGCCACGCGCAGCTGCTTAAGGATATCACCGGCGGTGGCCACGCCAATGACCCGAAAACCCCCGGCGTCGGGGCCAAACATGTCTTTGAGGCATTGTTCCGCCTCGGCGGCATTGCTCTCGGGAACAGCAATGATGATGGCCACACCCTGGGCTTGGTAGGCGGCGAAGGCTTGCCTCGACTGATTCAATTTCAATGTGATATCGCGCACGGCGCCGACCTTGAGGTCACGATCGACCTCTCCCGAGGCCCATAGCGCGGTGGCAGCATCGTCGTCGGGGCCGGCCAGGCGGTTGGCATCCGCCACGGCATGGGCAACCAAGACGCCCAATTGCCAGCTCACCCCGCCGGTGATTTGACGCGACACGTCGATGCGAAACGCGCCATGGCCGAAACAGGCCTGGATGATCCCGGTGGGATTGCGGACAAAAGCGTCATAGTCGGCGCTGATCGGCAGCGAGATCGCCTTGCCGCCGAGGCAAACCACCGAACGCACCTCGGGATCCTCGGCGGTGATGCGCTGGATCCGGGCCGGGCCGTCGGTTGTGGCAATGGAGACCGCTATCCGTTTCATCGCATGAATACCTCGGTTCTGGGATCCCTGAGGGCGGCGACGATATCCGAATCCGCCTCGAGCAGAAGCTGGACGGCGCCCGCGCTCGGCGCCGGCAACGGCAATTTGCGGAAGCCACTGTCATCATCGATCATGAACAGCATCGTGGGCGGTGGCATGACAGTGTCGCCGAATCGAATGATCACGTAGATCTGGCCGCGCTCGGCCCGCGATTCCCGGAGCGTCATCCGGAACCCCTCACCGTGGCGGGTGGTAATGGTGCCGCCGCTGGCCGCCGCCCGCGCCGAAAGGTGAAACAGGGTTGTCCGTTCCAGAAGGTGCCGCAGGTCGGCGCGCAACCGCCCATTGGATTGCAACGCCTGGCAGAGTTCGGGGCTCATGCGCTGGTCCGCCTCGGTGGCAAAGCGGTAGATATCCTTGAAGCCGATGGATTGGCGTTGTGCCTCATCGCCTGGCCTCGCGCTCAAGGCATTGATGCCCTCGAGCGCCACGAAAACGGCCTCGGCAAAAGGCTGGCCCGGGGGCGGAGCGGCTTGGCTCTCTCTCATTGGAAGTCTCCATAGAGGATGCGGAACTGTGCGAAAAAAAGCTTGTGGTCTTTGCGGTGCTGGCGGTCCCGGCCTTCGCCCTCAATGCCCGCCCACTTGAGCCTGTCGCAGAATCGATCAATCTGTTTGCGAATTGCGAAAAGTGCATCGATGGCAACAGCAAAGCCCTCGATGCGGTTGCGGTTGTCGGCGGACTGGCGAAAACCCTTCCGGGCGATGCGCTGAACGGCAGTCTTGGCATCGGCCAGGAACGCAGCCAGGGTGGGGTGGCGGTCCGGGTGTGCGGCCAAATTGGCGAGGAAGCAATCCCCCACCGCCGCGCCCGTGAGGGTGATGACATTGCCATCTTCGCTTTGGTCATCCCGGAACAGCGGCGCCAAAGGCCTGAGGTCGATTTCGGGCGCAAGGCCGAGAAACACCGTGATCGCCTGGCTGTGACGTTCCGAGGCCAGGATATGAAATGAGGCGAGAAGAACCTGTTCGAGATGGGATTTGGTGTCATCGATGCGCTGGGCGTAGTCCCGATAGGACGGGATTCCGTGATTTGCCACCGGCGTTTGCGCTGAAGGTGGCGACACAGCGCGGTTACGCAGCGATTGGGTGATCCGCGCCTGAATCGCACCGAAGACTTGCGAGCGCATCACCGAGAGCGGCATGGCAAGGGCGGCCTCGCCACCTTCGACGATCATCTCGATTGCGGCGGTTTCGCGTTTGTTGAGGAATTTGACCGCGCTCGCCGGTGGTGTGCGCAATTGGTCGAAGGGCGCGCGCCTGGCTTCGATGTGGACGAGGGCGGTTTCCACCTCGGCGGGATCGATTTCGCCATTTTCGCGATCCGGACCGAGCGGCATCGCTGCCTTCATGGCGGCGCGGTCGCGCGCCGCGGCCAGCGCATCCCTCATGTCAATGAAGCTCACAAAGACCGTCTTGAAGGTTCTGAAATCCACGTTGGTTTCGGCGCTGGTCGAGGCAAAAATCCAGAAGTCGAGAACGGCTTCGTCATCGAGGTCTTCGGGACCGACGCCGTCACCGTTCCGAATCTTGAGAAACGACATGAGAAACCGGAACTTGCGCTGGGCATGGACCGACGCCAGGTGCGGTTTTAGGAACCCATACACCTCGCGCGTGATGGCAGACGCTGCATGGGAGAGCGATGCCATGGTGACCGGCTGGGTATTCTCGCCCCTGAGGGCGTCGTCAAGTTCGGCGTAACCGATCGCGGAAACCAGGAACTCGATGACCGCGGACAGGTACGCCATGCGCCCGAAGGTGGTGGTGAATTCCCCGTCGGGATACCCAATCCGGATGCCATTTTTGTCAATCGCCAGGTTTTGGCAACGCCCGGACCCGGACATGGCAGTCTCGAATTGCTCTCGGAACTCTGCCGCTCTGGCCGGGCCATGGCCCCAGAACAGGTCCTCAAAGCCTTGGGTGCCAAACACCTGGTCGGCGATGTGGGTGAGGTGGCAGAGTTCGTAAATCGCGCCGGCATAGGTCCGGCAGATGATGTCCCTGGCCAAACGCCGTGAAATATCAGGGGTGAATTTGGGCGCATCATCCACCGTGGCCTGGGCGATGGCGTCAAAGATGGCGCCGAGTTCATCGCTGCATTCGGTGGGGCCAAAACGTTCTCTGGGGGAGGCGGCGTCCATGTCACACCCGGCCCCGGCTTAGCCGGTAGCGGTAGTGGGCCTGAAGCCGCTTGACCTTGGCGACGTAGTGCGCCGTTGCCGGGATGACCCGGGCATGGGGCAGATCGCCGACCGCCGAGCCGCCGTTGTAATAGGACAATGCGAGATCGACCCGGCCCCGGTAGCGCTGCAGCAGCCTATTCAGGAAATGGAGCCCAAGCCGGATATTGATCCGGGGATTCCACAGCAAATTGGGGGCGATGCCGTATTCGTATTGCGCCGTCGCCGGCATGATCTGCATCACCCCGCGGGCGCCCTTATGGCTTTCGGCCCGGGGATCGAACCGGGATTCGGCGTGGGCAACGGCAAGGGCGAGCGAGACCGGGACGCGCATTCTAACCGCCTCTTGCATCACGACCTGCTTGATTTCGGCGGGATGTTCGGGCCGCGGCGTGTATGCGTTGCCGTCCACGGCACAGCCGAGCACGAACAGGGATATACCCAGCACCACCCCAAGCCGGACGGCGGCGGCACGCACCCGGTGATGTCTTGCCCTAGCCGCCATGGTTGCGCCTTTGCAGTGCTTTGCGCCAGTTGGCGTCGAGCGTGGTGACCACCAGGCGTTTGGCGCCGAGAAGTTGGCGCGCCGTCATTGCCCGGGACATGGCAAGGTCCGGATCCACCGCCAGCACGATACGCCGGGTGCGGTCGATGGTGCCGGGGTCGAGGGGCTTGAGGTCACGGCCAAGGAACCGGCGCCCGTCATAGATCACTAAAATGTCGTTGTCCTTGAGGGTGTCCGCGGCCCCGGTGGTGGCGGTAGTGGCGGGCGGGGCCAGCATGGCGGTGATGACGTCGACGCGCTTGCCGACGCCAACCCCCATGGACATGGCCGTCAGCACCATGACGGAGAAGAATCCCATGGCCATGGCGAGGGCGATTTCGGTCATTGCGTTTCCTTGTCGGGCGTCTGTCAAATCATGTCTCCTGATCCTGTTGGCCAATCGGGCGTGGGCCGTTGCCGATAGAAACTATGGAAGGTCCAGGGGCGAAATTCGCTTCAACGGGTTGCATGGCTGAGCCTTTCGACGACTTGGCGCGTCATCCTGCCGGTGACCGGCAGTGCGCGATCCCGTTGAAAGGCGCGGAGCGCATTGCGGGTCCGGGCCGTGAGCACACCGTCGGCGGGTCCGGCGTCGTAACCGAGGGTTGCCAAACGCCGCTGGGTATCGGCGACGGTTGGCCGCGACCGCCCCGCCACGGCAATGGGCGCGGTGGGTGTGACCTTGACGGCGATCACGGGTGCACCCCTGCTGCGCAGCTCGGGCGCGGGCGCGATGGACGCGGGCAGCGTGGCGGCAAGGATGCGGTCACGCCACACCAGGGTTCTGGCCCCGGGGCGGATCAAGGCAAGCCTGATCTCCACCGCCTGGCCGAACTCCCAATAGCTGCCTTCTAGCCGCGCACCGGATGTGTCCCCGCCATCGCCCCGGACAACGGTGATAGGCGCGGTGAGCCCGGACCGGCGGTGGCTCCGGCGGCGGATTTCGTCGGCAATCCGGTTGGAAAGATAAATCCCTAAGGGCGTTATCTTGCGGTCCGGCAGACGGCGGATGGTTTTGACCGAGACCCGCCCGGCGCTGTCCAGGGCTGTCATGAAGCGGGCTGTGGCCTCACGGATGCCGTCTTCGACATTGAGGCGGGCCTGGGCATAGGGCCGCCCAGGTTGGCGCAACAACACTTTTCGCGGCCGGGTGGCGGCGAACACGGTGCCGTCCTCGACGCTGACCGCCTTGTAGGACAAGATCACGCCATTGGGCGCCGCGCGCAGCTTGCCCACCACCAAGATGTCGACCTGGGCGTTGCGCAACAGATCGGAGACCCGGGTGTTCCTATCGCCATGGAGTTCCCCGATCCCGTCGATGTCCCGAATGATCGATTTCAAGCCGTCGCGGGCGACCAAGCGGTAGGATCGGTTGCCCTGGCGCGTAAGTTCCGCCATAAGCCGCGCGTTGAGATCTTGGGCCACCCATACCGGCACGGCATCCTGATCGGCGGCAAACGGCAACAGCGCCACCCGGGGCCTGCCATAACCGCCGATCGCCGGGATATCGGCTAGATTTGCCGAGCCAATGCCCGACAGCAGTTCCCGGGCGATGGCCTGGAAGTGAACCTGGCGCGGCAAGGCTTCGATGGCATGGGACGGCGGGATCGCAACCCCAACCACAGCCGTGATCGCCATGGCGCCAATCAGTGACTTGAGGCACAGGACTGAAAGCATTTCCTTCACCTGCATGATCTAACCCTCCTTGCTTCGGGCATTGGTCAAGCTTCACCAATCCTTGGACGTGGCGGGGGGGCGGGCTTGCGTCCCCGCCGCATCGATCACGATGGATCGGCCGGTTCGTGTGATGCGGGCGCCAATGCCCATGAGGCGCAGCATCTTTCTCAACGAGCGTTCGAGTTCTGGTTGATTGAGGTCGCTTCTGTAGCTGTAGACCGCGCCACTTTTGCTGCGGTCAAAGCCTCGATATCCGCGAAAGACCGCAAGATATTCCTCGATCTCGGTAAGATCGCGGGCGTCGATCCCGCGGAAGTTGAGTTCATATCCCACCGATGCGGGTGTGGTTTCCGGGACCTTGGGAATGGGTGGCGAGGGGTGCGCACGGCTCCGTTTCGCCAACCGGCGCGCGATCTCGGCACCGAGATGGCTTGATCTGGCTTCCACCAGCTTTGCCGCCAAGTCCCTGAGGCAGCCTTGTCTGCATGTGCCGGGCACGCGCTGGGACCGGGACGGGGCAAGCGCGATCAAGGCGATGTGCTGGCCGGTGCGTCCATCCACAAGCCGCGCTTTGGCCCTGACTTCAAGGCGCGAGACATAGGCGCCCGTCTTCAAACTGACATTTGCCGAGACTGAGATCACCGCATCAAGTGGAACCGAGAGCGCCCGGCTTGTAAGTTTCGCCATGGCGGCGGCGCTGGCGGGGTTTGCGCGGGGCGCGCCGTAACCGGGAATGATGGTGTCGTCGAAAACGGTGTGCCCCCTTTCGGTGAGTTCGGTCATGACCATGCGGGCGACGTGATCCATCTGACCCAGTTGGAAATTCGAGACCGCGCCGCCCTCGGCCACGACCAGGAGATTGAGGCTGGCATCACTTGCCAGTGCGGGGGCGAGGGAGGCGTTGAGGAGCAACAGGGTCCCACCCGATGCCAGCCATTTCACGACCGGATACATCTCCCAACGCCTCCCCTTACGATCAACGATCAAGACCAGTGGATCTAGCTGACGTTCCGCCAGCTGCCGTCCGCCATGCGGCAGGCGGTGCCGTGCAACTGCTCCTCATAACCGCCGATCCATCCCCAGGTGGTGAACTCCCGGCAATACTGGCCGTCGGCCCGCTGATAGGTTCGGGTTGGGGTGACGGAATATTCCAGTCCGCTATCGGGGTTTTGCCAGGTCACGGCCCGACCGCTCGGCGCCGTCTCCAGAACATAGGAGGTCTGGACGTAGTCGCTGCGATCCATCGAGTTTCCGATGTCGCCGCCGATGAGCCCACCGATCACGGCGCCACCGATGATGGCGGCGGTGCGGCCGTCGCCCTTGCCGAATTGGCTACCGACCAGACCCCCAAGCGCGGCGCCGATCAGGCCACCGGCAAGGCTGTTGTTGCTGCCGTAATAGATGTCGTTATGGCGCACCACATGGACCCGGCGCTTGATGATGGGCCGCACATAGCGGGGCCGCGAACGGTAGACCACGGCCTTGCGGTGCTTGTACTTCTTGTACCTATAGCCATAGGCCGGGGCCCAGCGCGGGGGCGCGTGGCGCCTGAACGCACGGTGGACCCTGCGGTTGTGGCGCCAGGTGCTTCTGCGGCTGTCCCGGCGGTAGGTCACCTTCTTGGTGACATGCTTGGTGGTAGAATGGACGGCGCGGGCTTGACGCTTGTGGTCATTGCGGCCGGCGTCCGCCGGTGCGGCCGTGAGTGAAGCGATGGAGATGCCGATGACGGCCACTAGGGTTGTCTTGATCGAGGTTCTCATTGTTCGCTCCCTTGGTTGAGGTTCGTAACAATGCGATTAGACAACAGTGCGGCTGAGCCCACCCTGAACGTCCCGTTCATCTGGCGTTCAGGAAAGCAGCATTGCCGATATCCCGTGGCGTGCCCCGGCCCTGGTTCGGGAAATCAAGGCGGAGAGCCGATTTCAACACCCTTTTGGGGGGATTTATGGTTAATCTGGCGGCCATTCATCACAGGTTCAGCCACGGTCTGGCACAAGGTCGGTATGAAAAGACCAATTCGAATGATCCTGAAGGCGCTCGCCCTTGCCGCCATCCTTGGGGCCGCCATCCTCGGGGCCGCCATCCCCGGTGCAAATGATGCCCATGGCCGACACAAGGGCGAGGCCGAGGGCAGGCGCGACAGGCCGGCATGGTCGGGCCCCGCGGTTCAGCCATCCGAGCGGCGCGGCAATTTCCGTGCGTGGCCGGGGCGCCGCAGCGCCCAGGGCTATGAACGCTACAGACGGCGCACCCAGGATACCGGGCGGGACCGGCGGCGCGGCCGACGGGATCGCCGGCGCCGGGGCCGGGATGAGCAAGACCGTGCGCGCGATGCGGTGCGCGGCGGCCAGGCCAGACCGCTTGCGGAAATCATCACCGGTTTGCAGAATGTTTGCCCGGGAACTTTTCTTGGCGCCTCATTGCAAAGACAAGGGCAAGGCTATTTGTATCGGGTCCAGATCCTAAGAGCGTCCGGACGCCGCATCACCTTCCTGGTCGATGCCGCCACCGGGGCGATCGTCGGCGGCCGGTGCCGGTAGCGGTCAAGGCAAAACCATGCGTGTATTGATTGTCGAGGACGATAGGGATCTGAACCGTCAGCTTGCCACGGCGCTGCGTGGTGAAAATTATATCGTCGATGTCGCCTTCAACGGTGAAGAGGGGCATTTCCTTGGCGATACCGAATCCTATGACGCGGTGGTGTTGGATCTCGGCCTTCCGGTGATGGATGGGGTCAGCGTTCTCACACGTTGGCGTGCAGAGTCCCGCAACATGCCGGTGCTCATACTCACGGCACGGGATGCCTGGTCGGAGAAGGTCGCCGGCTTCGATGCCGGCGCGGACGATTATGTGACCAAGCCGTTCCGCGTCGAGGAAGTCCTGGCGCGAATCCGTGCCCTGATCCGGCGCGCCGCGGGACATGCCACCGCCGAGTTGAGCTGCGGCAATGTGCGCCTCGATACGCGGACGGGCCGCGTCACACTTGATGGGGCGCAGGTCAAGTTGACGGCTCATGAATTCAAGGTTCTGTCTTATCTGATGCATCACCAGGACCAGGTGGTGTCACGAACGGAACTCACCGAACATATCTACGACCAGGAATTCGACCGGGATTCCAACACCATCGAAGTTTTCATCGGACGCCTACGGCGCAAGATTGGCAGCAATTTGATCGAGACGGTGCGCGGTCTGGGTTATCGGCTCACCGATTCATCCGCCCCGGAAGCTTCCCCGGAAAATTCCAAGTAGCACCCACCGATGCCAAGGACCCATTCCATCGCCCTTCGTCTCGTCGCCGCCGCAATCCTGTGGATCGCCGCCACCCTCATCGCCGGTGGGCTGCTGTTGTCCAACCTGTTCCAGAGCCCCCTGCAGGATGCCTTTGAACAAAGGCTGAGTTTTCTGCTGCAGAATTTGATCTCGGTCACGGAGTTCAAGCCCGACGGCACCATCGCCGAGATGCGTCCCTTGGGAGAGCCCCGGTTCCTCGCCCAGTATTCCGGGCTGTATTGGCAGATCGGCCGCCTTGACGAACCGCGCATCCTGGCCCGTTCCCGGTCTATGTGGGATTTCGAGATCGCCATCGCTTCCGACCGCAGCGAAGCCAAGTCCAGGCGCACCGCCCTCAAGGGGCCCTTGGGCCAGCGCCTCATTGTCATCGAACACATGGTCAGCGAAGACGGTGTGCCCGGCACCTACGTTTTTGCGGTCGCCGCCGACACCGCCGAGTTGGTTTCGACGGTCGAAGAGTTCAATCTGACCCTGATTTGGTCCCTCGGCGTGCTCGGCATCGGCCTCGTGATGGCCGTTCTCGCCCAGGTTTATATTGGACTAAGCCCGCTCAAGCGGATCCGGGTCGCCCTGGCGGATATCCGTGGTGGCCGTAAGGACCGCTTGGAAGGCGATTTCCCCAAAGAGGTGCTCCCCCTGGCGGATGAGCTCAACGGCCTGCTCGATCATACCAGCCAGGTGTTGGCCCGTGCCCGTGCCCATGTCGGCAATTTGGCCCATGCCCTGAAGACGCCCTTGGCCGTGCTCACAAATGAAGGCAACGCCCCGACCAAGGAAATCGCGGCTACGGTCTACCAGCAGGCGGACCTCATGCGGCGTCACATCGACCATCACCTGACCCGCGCCCGGGCCATCGGCCAGGCCCCGCTGTTGCGCAGCCAAACCGAATTGCGCCCAGTGCTGCGGGCGGTGGCGCGGACGCTGGGCAAGATCTATCAGGAGCGCGGCATCAAAGTCGGCATCGCGGGCGGCGATGGGCTCGCCTTTCGCGGCGAGCAGCACGATCTCGAGGAGATGCTGGGCAATCTCGTCGACAATGGCTGCAAGTGGGCCCGCAGCGAGGTTCAGCTCACCGCCGAGGCGCTCACGTCCATCGGTAGTGGCGGGCTGCAGGTATCGATATCGGTGGATGACGATGGCCCCGGTGTGGCGGCGGATCTGCGGGACGGGCTGTTCGACCGCGGCCACCGCGGCGACCCAAGCAAGCCCGGGAGCGGGCTGGGTTTGTCCATCGTTCGTGATATCGCCACTTTGTATGGTGGCGTGGTCGAACTTGCGGATTCACCGGTGGGTGGGTTGAGGGCGAAATTGATTCTTCCTGGGGCTGCAATCGAAGGAGATGGGAACCGAGGACACTAATCAGCACCCGGCTCCCTTATTTCCACCCTTTGACCACGATTTTGCCCCAATCCGGCCACTTCCGCGACAAATTCATAAGCACAGACTCATCCTTTCACAACCCGTGAACAGGGGAGTTTGACGCATGATCCCAACAAGCAGTCCCGCCGCCATGGGGGCACGCCGCATCATGGCCCTCGCCGTTCTGTTGACCGCCGCGCACCTCACGGGTGCGCCCTCGGCGCTGGCGGCCAAGCCCGCCGAGCGCCCGGCCGGCCTGGTTAGCGCCAATGATCCGGATTTCCGCGGGCTGATGATCAAGACGCGCAAGCCCGGGCATTTCGTGCCCGCCCCCCTGCTCGCCACCGAGGTCGAGATCGACGTCACCGGGCCGGTGGCGAGGACCCGGGTGCGCCAGCATTATATCAATCCGACCAAGGCCTGGATCGAGGGCGTCTACGTCTTTCCCCTGGCCGACAAGTCGGCGGTCGACGTGTTGCGCATGCGTATCGGCGATCGCCTCATCGAAGGCATCATCCGGGAACGCCGCCAAGCGCGCAGGATCTATGATGCCGCCAAGGCCAAGGGCCGGCGCGCGGCGTTGCTGGAATCGCAGCGCCCCAACGTCTTCATGTCCAATGTCGCCAATATCGGCCCCGGCGAGAACATCACCATCGAAATCGCCTATCAACAAACCATCCCGGTCCGGGACGGCGAGTTTCGCCTGCGCTTTCCCATGGTGGTGGGACCGCGTTACGTCCCCAGGGGCCAGAGCGGGCTTATGGACGCCGCCGGCTTGGGCGGCCCCGCCACCACCAAGGATCGGCAAAACATGACCTCTCCGGTGATCGCGCCCGAAGATGGCAAGATCAACCCGCTCACCCTCATGGTCCGCATCAACGGCGCCAAGGCGGTAACGGGGCTCAACAGCCACCATCATCGGGTCACCATCACCCGCACCGAGGACGGCACGCGCCTGGTCAAGCTCGCCGAGGGACCCGTCCCCGCGGATCGGGATTTCGAATTGACCTGGTCGGCGGGAGCCGACAGCGCCACCTCAATGCTGTTCACCGAGCAATGGCGTGGCCGCCATTACGGCCTGGTCATGGTCGTCCCGCCCCGGGACGGCGTCAGCGACATCATCACACACGGCCGCGAGATCGTGTTCGTCATGGACACGTCGGGGTCGATGGCGGGTCGTTCGATCAGGCAAGCCAAATCGTCGCTCAAATACGCGCTGGGGCGGCTCAAGCCCGCCGACAAGTTCAACGTCATCCAGTTCAATTCCCACACCGATGCGCTGTTCGACCGCGTGGTTCCGGCCAGCACCAGGAACAAGCTGATGGCCATAGCCTATGTCGGGGTCTTAAAGGCCGAGGGTGGCACCGAGATGCGCGGCGCCTTGTTGGCAGCCCTTGACGGCACCGTCAATCCCCGGCGTTTGCGCCAAGTGGTGTTCATGACCGATGGCGCGGTGGCCAATGAGAGCCGGTTGTTTGGCACCATCACCCGGCGGCTCGGCGACGCCCGGCTGTTCACCGTCGGCATCGGGTCTGCGCCCAACCGTTATTTCATGCGCGGCGCCGCCCGGCGTGGGCGCGGCAGCTTTACCTTTATCGGCGCGCCTGAGCAGGTCGAGACCCGCATGCGGGCGCTCTGGGCCAAGCTCGCCAAGCCGGTGGTCACCCATCTTTCGGTGGTACCCCTAAGCGAAACCACCATGGAGACCTGGCCCGACCCGGTGCCCGACCTGTTCGCCGGCACGCCGGTCTATATCGCGGTCCGCTTTGAAGGCAAACCCGCCGATATCCTGGTGCAGGGCCAAAGCGCCGCCGGCCCCTGGCGCAAGCGCCTCGCCTTCAGGGGCGCGGCCAAGGGCTCGGGGATTGCCAAACTATGGGCCCGGGAGAAGATCGCTGGCCTGCAAACCCTTAAATACCAAGGCGTATCCAGCGACGAAATTCGCGACCGCACGGTCGCCGTGGCGCTCGCCCATGGCCTGGTGACGCGGCACACCTCCCTGGTGGCGGTGGACAAGGCCGTCGCGCGTGACGCCGACGTGCCGCTTGTTACCAAGAAGCTGCCCCACAACCTGCCCTTTGGCTGGGAATACGACAAAGTCTTCGGCAAGCGGCCGAGCCCGGCGGCATTCGGCCCGAGCAAGGCGATGCTGCAGCGGGCGCGGAGCAGTTTTGAACTGGCGGCGGTCGCCACCAAGGCGAAGCAGGCTTTGGCGGGGGCGAACCCGGGCCAACGCTCGGCCACCACCCTGCAATTGCCACAGACCGCTACGCCGCAGGCCATCTATTTAATCATCGGATTGCTCGCCCTGCTGGCCGGCCTCGCCGTCATGGCAATGGGCCGGGTCCGGCGATCCCATGGCTAAGGCGGGCTTGGACGCAACCCGGCTCTGCGCCGCCGGTCTCCTCACCATCGGTGTTATGTTCACCGCCGGGGCGCTCTGGATTCCGGCCAAGGCGGCCCTCGCCCAACACCTGCTCGAGCGTGCTTGGCAGAGAACGCTCCAGGGACGCATGATGGCTGTTCCCTGGCCCTGGGCCGACACCTGGCCGGTGGCGCGGCTCACCCTCCGGGGCCGCGCGGTGATCGTGCTCGCCAATTCCGGCGGTGAGGGGCTGGCCTTCGGGCCGACCCATGTTGCCGGCTCGGCGGCCCCCGGCGGGATTGGCGCCGTCGTCGTTTCCGCCCACCGGGACACCCATTTCCGGGACCTCGATCGCTTGCGCCCGGGCGAGGTCATCGGCCTTGAGGCCCGCGACGGCAAGTTGCGCCGCTACCGCGTTACGGGCTCGCGGATTCTAGCCAAACCCGAGCTCGCCATCCCCACCTCCGAGGCCGCAAACACCCTTGTGCTCGTCACCTGCTGGCCGCTCGACGGGATCGATCCCGGCACCGCCAAACGCTTCGTCCTATTTGCCCAAGAGATCGCGCCCGGAGCTTCATCTCTCTAGGAAAACGACAGTGACAAAGGACACGTTGTTGCGCTGTTGATAATCGACCTCGATGCGATAATCGGAGGCGTCGCAACCGAGACGGGACGCCAGCAAAAATCCGTCTTTTGGAACGTTTACATAGCCTTGGCGCTGGCAATATCCTTGGTGTTTCCGGTCG
>JAZFWG010000068.1:0-10632 GCA_036448135.1 Alphaproteobacteria bacterium | reverse complement strand
CTGCAACAACATCCGCGAGGCCGGCCACCCCCGGGGTTGCTGTTCAGAAAAGGGCTCGGTCGAGCTGCAAACCCACATGCGGGCCCGGGCCAAGGAGCTCGGCGTCGAAAACATCCGGATCAACAAGTCGGGCTGCCTTGACCGCTGCGAGCTCGGCCCCAATATGGTGATCTATCCCGAAGGGGTCTGGTACAGCTACCACACCACCGCAGACGTCGACGAAATCCTCCAGACCCATGTCATCGGCGGCGGCCGGGTCGAGCGTCTGATGCTCAACCCCGATGAGCGCCTGCCCGCCGACCGGAAAGAGAAGAAAGCCGAACCGGCGGCTTCATGACCGGCGGCGCCCACCAGGGTGCTTTAAGATAATCACCAGGAGACCAGCCCAACATGGCGAGCCAGCCCAACGACCCCGAGCTTTATTACGAACGGCACATCTTCTGCTGCGTCAATGTGCGCCCCGACGGCCACCCAAGGGGCTGTTGTTCGGCCCGGGGCTCGGTCGATCTGCGCAATTATCTCAAGGCCAAGGCCAAGGACATGGGCCTCAAGAAACTCCGGGTCAACCAGTCGGGATGCATGGAGCGGTGCGAGCTCGGCCCCACCATGGTGATCTATCCCGAAGCGGTCTGGTACACCTATGGCAGCACCGACGACGTCGACGAGATCCTCGAGCGCCACATCATCGGCGGCGAGACCGTGGAGCGGTTACGGCTCGATGTCGACCAGCGCGTGCCCAAGCCCAAGGTCAAGCAAGAACTGAAACTGCGGGTCACCGACGTCAGCGACCAGACCCCGGCGATCAGGCGCTTCGAGCTCTGCCCCGCCAATGGCGGCGAACTCCCCGCCTTCGAGGCCGGGGCCCATATCGATGTGGTCACCGGGTGCGGGCGGCGGTCCTTTTCCCTGGCCAACGACCCCTCCGAGCGCGACCGCTATGTGCTCGGCGTGTTGCGCGAGACCGATGGCCGCGGCGGCTCGGCGTGGATGTTCGACGTGGTCGGTGCCGGCGATACCCTGACCGTCATGCCGCCCCTCAACAACTTCCCCCTTGATCCCGATGCGAGCGAGCATCTCCTCATCGCCGGCGGCATCGGCATCACCCCGATCCTGGCCATGGGCCATGCGCTGAAAGCCGAGGGCGCCAAGCGGACGCTGCATTACTGCACCAAGAGTGTGATTGAGACCGCCTTCTTAGAAGAGGTCAAGGAGGTCTTCGGCGACAATGTGGTGTTCCACCACGACGGCGGCGATCCCGCCAAGGGCATTAAGCTCGACCAGGTGCTGGGCAACCATGCCGACGGCGCCCATCTCTATATCTGCGGGCCTTCCGGCTTGCTTGAAGCGGTGCGCTCGGCCTCCGCCCACTGGCCCGAAGGCAGCGTCCATTTCGAGCTGTTCGCGCCCAGCGCCCGGCCCACGCCGCCACCCAACGAGGCCTTCGAGATCGTGCTGTCGCGGCGCAAGACGACATTGGAGGTGCCGACCGACAAGTCCATCCTCCAGGTGGTGCGCGAACATGGGCTCGAGGTCGATTCGTCCTGCGAGGACGGCATCTGCAGCACCTGCCGCACCCGGCTGTTGGGCGGCGTCGCCGAACACCGTGACGATGTCCTCAGCGACTCCGAAAAGGCAGAGAACAGCGCCGTGATGATCTGCATTTCGCGCGCCAAGGCCGGCGAGAAGCTGATCCTCGATCTCTAATGACGGGGACGCAACCGCTGGGTGCTCACCTGGCGGTTCAGGTGATTTCGTTCAGATAGTGGTGGTTGCGGGTGACGAAGCGGTCGATGCGGAACTCGACCGGTTTGCCGTCCATGCTCAGGCTGATGCGCTCGATCTCCAGCAGCGGCGACCCGACATCGATGCCAAGAAGCCCGGCATCACGTTCATCGGCGGGGACGGCGCGGATTTTCTCCACCGCCTTGACCACCAGGAGGCCGTATTCCCGTTCGAGCAAAACATAAATGTTGGTGACCTTATCGAGAGCCATATTCTCGATCCCCGGGCACATGTCGGTACGCACGGAGTACCGTCCGATGATCGCAGGTTTGCCCTCTATGGTCCGCAAGCGCTCCAAGCGGTAGACCTTGACGTCCTTTCCGATCCCCAGGGCCTCCTGTTCGGCGGCATTGGGCTCGCCCAGCTGGTTCTCCATGGTCAAGGTTTTGGGGAAATCCTTGTGGCCCTTGTCGTTCAGCAGGCGAAAGAAATGGAAAGGCACATGCTTTGAGCTGCGGGCGGAAACGAAAGTGCCCTTGCCCTGGCGGCGCACCACCAGCTTCTCCCCCGCCATTTCGTCGAGGGCCTTGCGCACCGTGCCCTGACTGACTTCGTATTCCGCCGCGATCTTGAATTCGCTCGGCAACACTTCGCCGGGACGCCATTCGCCGTCGAGGACGCGTTGGATCAGAAGTTCCTTGATCTGCGCGTAGAGCGGGTGAAACCCCAGAGATTGGGCCTTGTCATCCATCTATTGGGTCAATTTCACGCTGGTTCCGGGCCGCAGCCGATGAAAAGGAGTCTCATTATAGGTCCTGCGCCGGCCAAACGGAAAACTCTATTTTATACAAGACCACACTCCCGGTTAGCCGCGGAACGTTCGCAGCGCCGAGACGTCCCGGCATTGGGCAAGGGTTTCGGAGAATTCGAGGAGCCCGGCGCCCAAGTCCTCGGGCCAGCCCCCGAAGGCGACATTGGCCTGGAATTTCTTGACCAGGTCTCCGCGGCTGATTTTTTCGCGGGCGCCGCCGCGCAGATGGGGCTGGCGGACCTCAATCACGGTGCCGTCCTTGAGGGTGGCGCGCACATGGCCGGTATAGTTCTTGGGGTATTCGTCATCGGGATCGATCTGGTAGGAAATCTTGGCCGCCAGGGACTGGACCGCTGGGTCCTGGATGCGGGCCTGGGTGAACTGGCCGAGTCCGGCGTCGCCATCGAGGAAGCCGATGGCGATGCAATAGGGCGACGAGAACTTGGCGCCATAGGGCGTCGGTGGGCGGTGCTTGAGCGCCAAGGGCTCCCACAACCGGTGCACGGTGCCCTCGCCGACCTCGCAGGTGATGGTGGCGATGTCTTGCGCATCGATGCCCTTATTGGCCAATTGGATGGCGCAATCGACGAAGGGCTGCGCCATGGTGCCGCAGGCATAGGGCTTGAACGCCAGGTTTTCGGTCTGCCACACCTCACCAAGGCCATCGGTCAAGTGGCCGAAATCGGGGGTGATCGACGGCGCGAAGCCGCTGAAAAACCCATGGGTGCCCTCGAACACGGTGGCGGGGCCGGTAAATCCGGCCCGGCCCATCAAGGCGGCGTGGATGCCCGACTGGGCCGCCCAGCCGGCATGCATGCGCTTGGTCCACGACCCGTCGGCGAGATATTCGATGATGCCCGACGCCATGCTGCCGGCTAGCCCTAAGGCATTGGCCAACTCCCGGGCGCTCAGCCCCAAGGCGACCCCGACACCGCAGGTGGCGCCGAAGGTGCCGAGCACGGCGGTGGGGTGAAAGCCGGCGCTATGGACGCCCTTTCCCGACACCAGGCCCAACCGGCACATGACCTCGATGCCGGCGGCCATGCCGGCGACGACGCGGCCGCCATCGAGGCCACCACGCTCCGCCGCCGCCAGCACCGCGGGCACGATCACGGTGCCGGAATGCACCGGGCAGCCCTCGAAGGTGTTGTCGAAATCCTCGCCATGGGCGGCGGTGCCGTTGATCATGGCGGCGCCGGCGGCGTCATGGCCACCGCCATGGCCGAGGGCGGTGCAGGGGCCGTCGCCGTCCCAGGCGGCGGTAAGGGCTGCAATATAATCGGTGCCCCGCGCCGCCACCGAAAGCCCGGTGGTGTCGATGACGCTGTCGATGACGGCGGCGGCCACCGCTTCGGGGATGCGCTCCGGCGTGAGGTCGGAAAGCCACTGGGCCAAGAGAAGCGCGACCGCGGTGGCGTTGTCCTTGCCGTCATCCATCACATGTTTCCTTCAGCTCTGGATCAGCTGCGCCAGAACCGTGGCGTCGTCGAGACTGTCCAGCCCGTTGGCGGCGGCGATCAACTTCTCGCGGCGGCCATCATCGAGAATGCCCTCGGTGCAGTGGGAGACCTTGGCCTCGAGATCGGCATCGGACAAGGGGTTGTCGGGGCCGCCACGGTAACGCTCGTCGGCCCATTGCACCAGGGTCTCGCCGCTGCGCGTCACCACTTCGATGCGGGACCGGATGATGTCGGTGCCCTGGGCCTCGATCTCGGGATCGAGCTCGGTGGTGATGCGGCCCTGCATATCCTGCATCTCGGCAGACGCGATGAAGCCGTCGGTGAACTCCTGGCGCCCGGCCTGGCGCCTGAGGATCATCATCGCCAGCAGCGCCGCCATGGAGAACTTGGCCTGGAGGTGGTCCTTGGCGATGTCATAGCGGATGGGGTTGAGGACGTTGCTGCCGGCGTAAAAGGTGATGCGCTCGACGTCATCGGGCTTGACATCGCATTCCGTCACCAGCGCCTTCGCTGCGTCCATGGCCTGATGGGTGAGGATGCCGCAGGGATAGGGCTTGATCGAAACCCCGGGATCTATGATCGAATAGGTGTCGCCGAAACCCTGGCCCGGCTTCTCTTCGAACACACCGCCGCCATGGACCTGGAAGAACCCCCAGGGCCCGTCGAGGGCGCTGCCGTCGGCCTCGAAGCCGCGTGCCGCCAACAGCGCCGCGGTGACGCCGTTTTCCGACGCGCGGCCCACATGCAAGGGCTTGGTCATGGTGCCGAAATTGACCCGGATGCCGGCGGCCATGCTGGCGGCGATGCCGAGCGCCGAGGCGAGCTTGGCGCCGGTGAGGCCGAGAAGCTTGGCCGCCGCCGCGGCGGCGCCGAAGGTGCCGACGGTGCCGCTGGAATGAAAGCCCCCCTTGTAATGGTCGGCGCGCATGAATTCTGAAATCTTGCACTCGACCTCGAACCCGGTGAGAAACGCGGTGAGGAACTTGCGCCCATCGACGCCGCCGAGCTTCTGGGCCACCGCCAGCGACGCGCTCAGCGGCGGAATGGTGGGGTGGGTCAGGAGGCCGTAAAGATGGCGTGGATCGCGCGAGACCTGGGTGTCGTCCCAATCATGGGCGTGGCCCGCGGTGCCCAGCACCCGCGCCGCCAAAGCGGCGGGAACCTTTTTCGACCCCGCCGTCAGCAACAGCGCATCGGCGCTGCCGCCGGTTGCCAGGGCGTCTTCTTCGAGTATGCGCACCGAAGATTCGACCGAGCCGGCGACGTAAAGGCCAAGCCCGTCGAGGATACAGCGCCGTGCGATCCGCAAGGCCTCGTCCGGCATGTCTTTCAGCCGGGCGGTCTCGATAAAACCGCAGGCGGCGGCGGTGATGTTTCCGGTGTTGGTTGCCACGTTCAAATCCCTGTATTGCCGTTGGCTGCAAAAGAGCAAAGCCCCGCCGCCATGGCACTAAAATAAATTCACCTTGTCGGCGCCGGCGGGATTGGGCATTTTCGGAGGCCCATGCCCAGTCGCCAATTTCGTGTTCCGCCCCATCTTCTGCTCAGCCTCGCCGTCCTGTTCTGGGCCGGCAATCTGGTGCTGGGCCGCGCGGTTGGGCCCGACATCCCGCCCATCGCGCTCAACTTCTGGCGCTGGACCGGCGGCGGGTTGATCCTGCTGCCCTTCACCGCCCGTGCGCTGTGGCGCCATCGCGCCATCATCGGCCGCCATTGGCGCACCGTGGGCGCGCTGGCCATCACCGGCATCACCGCCTTCCACAGCTTCGTCTATGTGGCGTTGAAATCCACCACCGCGATCAATTCGTCCCTGTTCATGGCGGCGACGCCGGTGCTGATTCCGATTTTCATCTATGGGCTCGACCGCACCCATCTGAGCCTGCGCCAGTGGGCCGGCATTTCGCTTTCCATGATCGGCGTGGTGACCATCATCACCCGGGCCGACTGGGCGGTGATCAGCGCGCTCGACTTCAATGCCGGTGATCTGTGGATGATGATGGCGGTGCCGTTATGGGCGCTCTATTCGGTGATCCTCAAGCGCCACCCGGTGCCCCTGCCTCAACAGGTCTCGGTTCTCGCCATCATCACCTTCGCGGTGATCCTGCTGATCCCGGTCTATGGCTGGGAGCTCGCCTTCATCGGCGGGTTTGAACTCAACATCGCCAATCTGGCGAGCGTCGGCTATCTGGCGCTGTTCGCCGCCGCCATCGGCTATGTGTTCTGGAACCGTGGCGTTGCGGCTCTCGGCGCCGCCAAGGCCGGGCTGTTCATGCATTTGATCCCGGTGTTCACCGTCCTCTTGGCCGTCATCCTGCTCGGCGAGGCGTTTGAAGTGTTCCATGTCTTCGGCATCGCGCTGATCATCACCGGGCTGATCCTGACCACGCGGACGCCCAGCGCCGCAGGCAGATCCGGCACCGCGGGGGATACCCCCTAAAGGCGCGTTGGCGGCGGGTCGATCTCGATGGCGCTGGTGATGGCGTCCATGCGCCTTGTCGCCCACAGCCACAGCACCAGGCATAGCGCGGCGCCGCCCGCCACCGGCAGGCGCAGGCCGACCTGGTCCGACAGGATGCCCATGAACAAAGCGCCGATCGCCGGCCCGCCCCGGGCGACGATGCCGTAAATCCCCATCACCCGGCCGCGCATTTCGCTCGCCACGCCGATCTGCACCAGGGTCTGGCTCGCCACCCCTTGGGCCACCATGGCGAAGCCGGCGAGGATCAGGAACGGCCAGGCCAGCCAGAACTCATCCGTCGCCGTGAAACCCAACAGCGCCAAGGCCATGAGCAAAAGGCCAAGGACGACAATGTTGGCGAGGCCCGCAGTCTGTCCACGGGCGGCGAGCCATAAACCGGCGATCATGGCGCCGATGCCGTTGGCCGAGATCAGCCAGGCCAGGCCCTCGACCCCGCGCCCGAACACCTTATCGGCGAAGGCCGGCAGCAATTCGGAAAAGGGGCGCACGAACAGGGCGGTCAAGACCATGATGGCCAGGATCATGCCGATGGCGGGATGGGCAAGGGCATAGCGGATGCCTTCCATGGCATCGCCCATTAGCCCGCGTCCGGATTTCTCGCGCGCTTCCGGCGTCGGCATGCGCAGCATCATCAAGGCGACGAGAAAGACCAGGAATGAGAGCATGTTGACGGTGAAGGCGAGCCCGACACTTCCGGCGGAGATGAGGACACCCCCCATCGCCGGACCCATGAAACGCGCGCTGTTGAAGATCACGGCGTTGAGGGCGATGGCCGAGGACAGCTCGGCCCGGGGCACCAGCTCGTAAACCAGCGACATCCGCGCCGGCCGGTTGAAAGCCACATTGATGCCGCGCACCAGCGTTAGTCCCAGCAACAACCAGATCGTGATGGCATCGGCGAAGGTGAGGACCGCCAGGGCCCCGGCTTGGCACATGTTGATGGTTTGGGTGACCTTGAGGACGCGGAGATAGTGGCTGCGGTCGACGACCGCCCCGGCGATGGGGCCGATCAGCACCGTGGGCGCGAGATCGGCGAAGGCCATGACGCCGAGCCATGTCGCCGATCCGGTCAACTCCCAGGCCAGCCAGCCCACGGCGACCCGGTGGATCCAGTTGCCGAGGCTCGAGCTTAGATTCCCGACCACGAAAATGCGGTAATTGCGGATGGCAAAGACGCGTTTGATGTTTGCGAGACCGCTGAGATTCATCGCTTTTCCATGCTACCCAGAAGGGCGAAGGGGGCCGGTGATTACGGCCGATGGTCAGGCCGTCAGGGCGATGGCCGGAACCCGGCATCATAAAGGGCGCTGAGATCGGTGCCCAGCCATTCGGTGGGGATGACCCGGTTGGTGCCCTCCGCCATCACCTTGTCATAGATCACCCCGCCGGCGGCGGCGAACTGGATGGCGAGGCCGGAATTGTTCTTGAAGTAGACCACGCCACCTTTGGAGGTCTTGACCGCGGCCTTGCCCGCCACCACATCGCCAAGCTCGACAATCTGGCCGCGGGTGATGAGACCGGCCGCCAGGGGCTCCAGGATCTCGGTCTGGTCGTTGTCGATGACGCTTTCCCAGTCATTGACGATCACCGAGGTGGCGCGCCGGTAGGTGGTCTCGTCGACCTCGGAGCGTTTTTTGTTGGTGGTGTCCGAATTGGCGATGGAGATCACCATCTGGCCGTCGGTGAGCCACTCGCCGTCGAACACCGGCTCCATCGCAGACGTGGCGCAACAGATGACGTCGGCGCCGTCGACCACCTCTTTGGGGTGGGCCGCGGCGATGACGGCGACGCCATCGCGCGACATGCGCTTGGCGAATTCGGTGCAATGTTCGGTATTGGGGCTGAAGACATTGACCCGGGTGATTGGGCGCACCGAGCAGATCGCTTCCAGCGCCGATGTGGCCTGCTTGCCAGAGCCGAACAGCCCCAGCGTCGAGATGTCGCGATCCGTGACCATGTCCACCGCGAGGCCCGAGGTCGCGCCCACCCGCATGCCCGAGAGATGATATTCGTGCATCAGGGCCAGGGGCTCGGCGGTCTCGATGCTGAACAGGATGACGAACCCCCAATTGAACGGACGGGGGTTTTCGAAATGGCGGCGGTTGTTTTCCGGCGTCGGCGGAATCAGGATCTGGGAGCCGGCGCGCACGCAGGCCATGCCCACCGACGGCACCGCGCCGACATGGACATTGGCGAAATAGCGCCGCTTGGGGTCAGGATGGGTGGCGGCGTAGCGCGCACGCGGCAGATTGACCGCAGAGCCCTCGGAAAAATCCTTGAAGGCGATGCGCATGGCGTCGATGCAGTCCGCCATCGGCAACACCCTTTTCACGTCGTCGTCGGTGATGATGATGGTCATGGGCCGTCCTCCCCGATGATTGTTTGCCCTATTTTCCCGATTTCGCCGCCAATCACAATGGCGCCGGAGCGTGGCGCATATTGACCCCGGTGGGGCTTATCTGCATCAATGGCGGAAAGGGGGGAAATCCCCAAAACCAAAAACGGGAGAATTCCAAGGGAAAAGTCCATGGCCAAGCAGAGAATTAGCTACGTCGCCCCCGATGCCGTGACCGACCCCAAGATGCGCGCAGAGATCGAACGGTCGGTCCGCGTCGGCACGCCGCGCGCCGAAAGCCAGGCCGTCCGCGCCCATGTGCCGGCGGTGTTCTGGTCGTTCGTCAATGCCTGGAACGATGTCTTCATCGACGGCGTCCTCGATCACGACCTCAAGGAACTGTGCCGGGTCTATGTCGCCCAATCGGTCAAATGCGAGTATTGCGCGTCCCAGCGTTCGGAGAAGTCGAAGAACCTCGGCACCGTCGAGGAGGATTTCCGCGAGCTGTTGAATTTCGAGAAGACCGAACGGTTCGACGGCCGCACCAAGGCGGCGCTGGCCTTGACCGAGGCCATCACCTGGGACCTCGACGCCGACGACGCGCTGTGGCAACGGCTCCATGATCACTTCACCGAACCGGAAATCGTCGAGCTCGGCTTCTTCGTCGGCCTCACCATGGGCCAGCAGCGTTTCAACCGTACGCTCAACCTCGACCAGCATCTGGGCCAGACCGGGTTCGAGGCAGGGGCGGCGAATTCCTGAGCCATGAATGACACCAACAAAGAGGGCGGGCGGCTGAGCCAGGTGGTGGGCCATTGGTTGGCGCGCATCCAGGTCGCGGGCATCAGCCATGGCGACGCCTTGCGGGTGATCGCCGATGCCGGTGAGTGGGAAAACTGGTGCGCCGCCTGGTGCGCCGAGGGCGAACGCCACGCCGGAATGGCGCAAGACGCCAAATCCCAGGGCCGGCTTGTGACCGCGGGCGAAGCCTATGGGCGCGCCGCATTGTTCTTCCATTTCGGCCAGTTCATGTTCTTCGATGATCTCGACCAGAAGTGGGCTGCTGCTGCGCGCAAGGTCGAGGTTTTCGCCCAGGCGGCGCCATTGTTGGACCCACCGGCTGAGGCCATCGTCGTTCCCTTTGACGGCGGCGAACTCAGGGGTTATCTGCGCCGGCCCGGCCATGGGCCCGCCGATGGTTCCGCTCCCTTGGCCATCCTCATCCCCGGGTCCGATTCCACCAAGGAGGAGTTCCCCAGCCTCGAGGCCCATTTCCTCCGCCGCGGCCTCGCCACCTTCTCCTTCGACGGCCCCGGCCAGGGCGAGGGACGCAGGCTCGCCCCCCTCACCCCCGACTGGGGCCCGGTGCTGGAGGCGGTGCTGGCCCGCCTCGAAGGCGCTCAAGGCCTCAATGGGCGCTTCGGCGTCATGGGCATGGCCTTCGGCGGCCATCTGGCGCTACAGGCAGCGGCCGGGCTCGCGGATATTGAAGCCGTGGTGTGCATGAACGGCTTTTATGACCTTGGCGCGTTCTGGGACCAACTGCCCGAGGTCTACCGCGCCAATATGGGCTTTACCCTGGGCGGTGACAATCCGGACGAGACTGGCAAGCGCGCCCGGGGCTTTTCCTTGCAGGGCTTAGCCCCGCCGCCATGCCCGGTTTTGGCCATCCATGGCGGGCTCGACCGCATTTTCCCCTTGTCCGACGCGGAAAAAATCGCCGGTCTCGGCGGCGATGACGGTGAGTTCGTGGCCTACGCGGATGGCAACCATGTCTGCAACAACATCGCCTACAAATACCGCCCCCTGATCGCCGACTGGATGG
>JAZFWG010000067.1:0-3765 GCA_036448135.1 Alphaproteobacteria bacterium | reverse complement strand
GCAACTCACAGGGTGGATGGCTTTATAATCTCTGTCGTCCCGGGAGGGCCTCTGCTAGGGTCGCTTAGTCATGGCCACCAGCACCGAGTCCTCAGTAACCCCGCTTCGCGACAACGATGACCCGCCTATCGTCCGCGAACCGCCGCACAATTACGATGCCGAGCAAGCCCTGTTGGGCGCCATCCTGGTCAACAATCTGGCCTATGGGAGGGTGTCCGAATTTCTGCTGCCCGAACATTTCGCCAATCCCGACCATGGCCGCATCTTTGACGCCTGCTCCAAGCTGATCGAGCGCGGCCAGATCGCCGACCCCATCACGCTCAGAAATTATCTGGAACAGGACGGAGGCCTCGCCGAAGTCGGCGGGTCCCAGTATCTGGCACAGCTGGCAGCGTCGGCGGTGACCATCATCAACGCCACCGATTACGGGCGCATGATCTTCGATCTGGCATTGCGCCGGGAACTCATCGATCTGGGCGAGGACATGGTCAACGACGCCTTCGACCACGACCCCGAAACCGGCGCCATGGACCAGATCGAGGGCGCCGAACAGAAACTGTTCGACCTTGCCACCACCGGGGCGATCGAAGGCGGCTTCGCCCCGTTCACCCGGACGCTCACCAGCGCCATCAATATCGCCGAGGCCGCCTATAAGCGCGATGGCAAGCTCACCGGCATCGCCACCAGCTTCACCGAGCTCGACAAGTTGCTGGGCGGCTTGCAGCCCTCCGATCTTGTCGTGCTGGCGGGCCGGCCTTCCATGGGCAAGACCGCGCTCGCCACCAACATCGCCTTCCATGCCGCCAAGGCCTGCAAGATCGAAAAGGACGAAGGCGGCCAGGACCGTGTCACAGACGGCGCCGTGGTCGGGTTTTTCTCGCTGGAAATGTCGGCCGAGCAGTTGGCGACGCGCATGCTCGCCGAGGAATCCGGCGTGCCGTCCGACAAGATCCGCAAGGGCCAGCTCTCCAACGACGATTTCCAGAAACTGGTCAAGGCCAGTCGCACGCTGTCCGCGATTCCGTTCTTCATCGACGACAGCCCGGCACTTTCCGTCGCCGCCATCCGCACCCGGGCGCGCCGTCTCAAACGCCAGAACAACCTGTCGTTGATCGTCATCGATTATCTCCAGCTGCTGCATTCGCCGACGCGGCGGGGGTCCGAGAACCGGGTCCAGGAGGTCTCCGAGATCACCCGCGGCCTCAAGGCCCTGGCCAAGGAACTGAACATGCCGGTGCTGGCGCTGTCGCAACTGTCGCGTGCCGTCGAACAACGCGACGACAAGCGCCCGCAACTGGCCGATCTGCGTGAATCCGGCTCCATCGAACAGGACGCCGACGTCGTCATGTTCATTTTCCGCGAGGAATATTATCTGTCGCGCCAGGAACCGGATCCCGGCACCGAGAAGCATGTGGAATGGCAGGAAAAGATGGAGCGGGTGCACAACCTATCGGACATCAACATCGCCAAGCAACGCCACGGCCCCATCGGCAACTTCAAGCTCCAATTCGAGAGCAGATTCACCAAGTTCCACGACTACGCGCGGGACGACCATCTTCCCGATGCCTTCGATTGAGCCCGCCGCTGAGCCTGCCGGTGGCGTGCTCACGATCGATTGCGGCGCCGTCGCCGCCAATTACCGCCAGCTTCGAACGCAACTGGGCCAGGCGCGTTGCGGCGCCGTGGTCAAGGCCGATGCCTATGGCCTCGGCATGGGCGAGATCGCCCCGGCATTGGCGGCGGCGGGGTGCGAGGATTTCTTCGTCGCCCTCATTGAGGAGGGCGTGAAGCTGCGGGCGCTTCTGGCTCAGGCTAAGATCTATGTCTTCAACGGCGCCGATGGCGGCGGCGCGGACGCCTTACTTGAACATGGTCTGATCCCGGCCCTCAATGATCCCGGCCAGATTGCCGCCTACGCCCGTGCCGCCGGCGCCACGGGCACTTCGGCGCCAGCGGTCCTCAACATCGATACCGGCATGACGCGGCTCGGGCTCGGGCCCGGCGACATCGAAGCCCTGGTGGCGGCGCCCGAGCGCCTTCGCGGCATCGACGTGGGTTACGTGATGACGCACCTCGCCTGCGCCAGCGAGCCCGACCACCCCTTGAACCGGGACCAGCTCTCAGCCTTCGCCCGGGCGCGCCGGCAACTCAAAGGGGTGTGCGATGCACCGGCGACGCTCGCCAATTCGGCCGCAATCTTTCTCGGGCCCGAATACCACTTCGATTTGGCCCGTCCCGGGGCCGCGCTGTATGGCCTCGTGCCGCACCCCGGGCGCCCCAATCCCATGGCCCAAGTGGTTCAGCTACAAGGGAGAATCCTGCAGGTGCGCGACGTTGACAGCCCCATGACCGTTGGTTATGGTGCCACCCATCGTGTGCGGTCCAAGGGTAGAATCGCAACAGTTTCAGTGGGTTACGCCGATGGCTACGGCCATGGCTTGAGCAATCGAGGCAGCGCATATATCGGCGATATCCGAGTGCCTGTTGTGGGACGCGTGTCGATGGATCTGATCACTCTCGATGTTTCGGACGTGCCCATGGACCGCGCCACTCCCGGCGCCTTTGTCGAACTGATCGGCGAACATCTGTCGCTCGACGCGGTGGCCGATGCCGCCGGCACCATCGGTTATGAAGTCTTGACCCGCCTCGGCCACAGGCTTCACCGGGTCTATGTCGGCGGAGCCGATTGACCATGGATATGCTTGCCGCCGTCGGCCGTATATTCCTCAATTTCCTTGAGATTGTGGGCCGGCTTGCCATGTTCACCGGCCTGACCCTGATGTATTCGGTGCGGCCGCCGTTCTATCCGCGCCTGATCCTGCGCCAGATGATCGATATCGGCTATTACTCGCTGCCGGTGGTGGGATTGACGGCGATCTTCACCGGCATGGTGCTGGCGTTGCAGAGCTATACCGGCTTCTCGCGGTTTTCCGCCGAAGGGGCGGTGGCGACGGTGGTGGTGCTGTCGATGACCCGCGAACTCGGCCCGGTGCTTGCCGGCCTCATGGTCGCCGGGCGCATCGGCGCCTCCATGGCGGCGGAGATCGGCACCATGCGCGTCACCGAGCAGATCGACGCCCTGACCACGCTGTCGACCAACCCCTACAAATATCTGGTGGCGCCACGGCTGATCGCGGGCCTGATGATGATGCCCTTGCTGGTCCTCGTCGCCGACATCATCGGCGTTTTCGGCGGATTTATTGTCAGCGTCAACAAACTGGGTTTCAATCCGGCCAATTATCTTAGCAAGACTTTCGAGTTCCTCGAGGCCAGGGACGTGATCTCCGGTCTGGTCAAGGCCGCGGTCTTTGGATTCGTCATTTCGCTCATGGGCTGCTATCACGGCTACAACTCCAAGGGCGGGGCCCAGGGCGTGGGCACCGCGACCATCAATGCCGTGGTTTCGGCGCTGATCCTGATCCTGGTCTTCAACTACCTGATCACCGAGATGTTCTTCGCCCGATGACCGACGCAACGGCAACAATCAAAGTCCGCGGCCTCCACAAGTCCTTCGGGAACAAGGTGGTGCTGGACGGGCTCGATCTTGATGTCGGCACCGGCGAATCGGTCGTCGTCATCGGCGGGTCGGGCAGCGGCAAGTCGGTGCTGCTGAAATGCATCCTCGGGATTCTTGACCCGGAACAGGGCAGCATCCGCATCGACGGCGAGGAGGCCACCACCATGGCGACCCGCGACCGCGAACGGGTGATGCGCAAATTCGGCATGTTGTTCCAGGGCTCGGCCCTGTTCGACAGCCTGCCGGTG
>JAZFWG010000066.1:0-8012 GCA_036448135.1 Alphaproteobacteria bacterium | reverse complement strand
GCACCGACATGTCGAATTCCGATTGCCCGGACGCCTGCGACCAGTTGGTGGCCACCCTAGCGGCGGCATTCTAGACGGGTAAACCAGTTTGGCGGCGCGCGCGGCAAGGGACCGCGTGCCCCGTTGGGCTGTAGCCTCTTCCATGGGTTTAAAGATCGCCATCGTCATCGGCGATTGACATGGCAAGTTTGCACCGATAGTCCTTTCGTTGGTGTGATGCAGGGTTCTCTCATCACACAACGGGAGGAACAGCTCTACCGTGACAGTCGGCGCCGAGAGCAAAAATCCTGAATTCATTGATACCTCGCCCGTGGTTTCCGACGAGGTCAAGACCACCACATGCTACATGTGCGCCTGCCGCTGTGGCATCAAGGTGCATCTCAGAGACGGCCGCATCCGCTACATCGAAGGCAACCGCGATCATCCGGTGAACCGGGGCGTGCTCTGCGCCAAGGGGGCCGCCGGCATCATGCAGCAGAACTCGCCGGCGAAACTGAGAAAGCCGCTCCGGCGCGTCGGCCCCAGGGGCGAAGGTCGGTTCGAGGAGATCGAATGGGACGAAGCCCTCGCCCTCGCCGAGACCTGGCTTGGCGACATCCGAAAATCCGACCCGCGCAAGCTGGCGTTTTTCACCGGCCGCGACCAGAGCCAGGCCTTGACCAGCTGGTGGGCACGCCAGTTCGGCACCCCCAATTACGCCGCCCATGGTGGCTTCTGTTCGGTCAACATGGCCGCCGCCGGGCTTTACACCATCGGCGGCTCGTTCTGGGAATTCGGTGAACCGGATTGGCAGCGGACCCGCTATTTCCTCATGTTCGGCGTCGCCGAAGACCATGATTCCAACCCCATCAAGGCCGGGCTTTCGAAGCTCAAGGCCCGCGGCGTGAAGTTCGTCTCGGTCAATCCGGTGCGCACCGGCTATTCGTCCATCGCCGACGAATGGCTTGCCATCCGCCCCGGCACCGACGGGTTGCTGGTGTTCGCCCTGATCCACGAATTGCTCCGCACCAACCGCGTCGATTGCGACTGGCTGGCGCGCTACACCAACGCCCCCTGGCTGGTGATCGAGGACCCGGGCGCCGCCGATGACGGCTTGTTTGCCCGTGACGGCGACGACAACCCGCTGGCCTGGGACGGCAAGGAAACCGTCATGGCCCTGGCGCCGGACGTGTCCGTCAGCCTTGCCGGCACCGCCACCCTTAGCGACGGGCGCAAGGCCAGGCCCGCCTTCGAGCTCATGGTCAACCGCTATAGCGATCCGCAATACGCACCGGACGCGGTGGCGGCCAGGACCGGGATCGCGGCCAGCCAAATCCGGCGCATCGCCGCCGAGCTCGCCCACGCCGCCTTCGAAGAGGAAATCACCCTCGACATTCCCTGGACCGACTGGGCCGGCCGGCGCCACGAAAACACCAAGGGCCGCCCCGTCGCCATGCATGCCATGCGCGGCATCTCGGCCCATTCCAACGGCTTCCATACCTGCCGGGCGCTGCATCTGTTGCAGATGCTGTTGGGCACGATCGATTGCCCGGGCGGGCACCGTTACAAGCCGCCCTTCCCGCGCCCGTGCCCGCCGGCGACCCGGCCCGCCGGCAAGGTCGGCGAGGTCGCCCCGGACACCCCGCTGCCGGGCCCGCCGCTGGGTTTCATCGCCGGACCCGAGGATCTTTTGGTGGAGGCCGACGGCAGCCCCCGGCGCATCGACAAGGCGTTCTCGTGGGAGGCGCCGATCTCCGCCCACGGCCTCATGCAGCAGGTCATCACCAACGCCTATGAGGGCGATCCCTACCCCATCGACACCCTGTTCTTGTTCATGGCCAATATGAGCTGGAACTCGGCCATGAACCTGGGCAAGACCCTTGATATGCTGACGGCCAAGGATGAGGCGACCGGCGAATACAGGATCCCCCATATCATCTATTCCGACGCCTATTTCTCGGAGATGGTGCCCTATGCCGATCTCATCCTGCCCGACACCACCTATCTCGAGCGCACCGACTGCATCTCGCTGCTCGACCGGCCCATCAGTTCGGCCGACGGGCCCGCCGACGCCATCCGCCAGCCGGTGTTGAAGCTGGACCGCGATGTGCGGCCGTTCCAGGATGTGCTTCTCGATCTCGGCACCCGCCTCGATCTGCCGGGGCTGACCAACGAATTCGGCCGCCCCAGCTATCCCGGCGGTTATGCCGATTTCATGGTCAACCACGAATTCGCCCCCGGCATCGGCATGCTGGCGGGCTGGCGCGGCAGAACCGGCGCGGAACCGGGCCGCGGCGCCCCCAACAGCCGCCAGCGCGAACGCTACATCGCGAATGGCTGTTTTTGGTCGCGCGAGCTTCCCGACAACCAGAAGTTCTACCGCCACGCCAACTGGGAGTATCTGTGCTGGGCGACCGAGATGGGCTTCATCGGCGAGCCCCAACAGATTGTCCTGCAAATCTATTCCGAGCCACTGCAGAAATTCCGCCTCGCCGCCCAGGGCCATGGCGAGCACTTGCCGCCGGAGCGCGACCGGGAACGGATCCGCACCTATTTCGATCCGCTGCCGTTCTGGTACACCCCCCTGGAAGAGGCCGCCCTCGATGATGGGGAAGAATACCCGCTCCACGCCATCACCCAGCGCCCCATGGCGATGTATCACAGCTGGGGGTCCCAGAACGCCTGGCTCAGGCAAATCCACGGCAGGAATTGGCTCTATATGAACCGCAAAACCGGCAAGGCCCTCGGCATCGAGGATGGTGACTGGGTGTGGGTGGAAAGCCCCATCGCCCGCATCCGGGGCCAGGTCAAGCTCATGGACGGGGTGAACCAACATACGGTCTGGACCTGGAACGCCATCGGCAAGCGCGCCGGCGCCTGGAACCTGGACCCGGACGCGCCGGAAGCGAAAAAGGGCTTCCTGCTCAACCACCTGATCAACGAGCTTCTTCCCGAGAAGGGCGATGGCCCCGCCCACGGCAACGGCGACCCGGTCACCGGCCAGGCCGCCTGGTATGATCTCCGGGTCAAGGTCTACAAGGCCGAAGACGCCGAGGCGGGAACCTCCGCCCCCGAATTTCCCCCCTTTGAGCCACCGCCGGGCCTTGCGCCCCGCCCCAAGATTCTGCGTTACGGCGAGGACTTCCACCCCCGCGCCAAGCCACTCAGGGGTGCGCGCCGGTGACGTCGCTGCCCCAAGACATGGCGGGCCCGAAGCTCGGCCTGGTCATCGATCTCGATACCTGTGTCGGCTGTCACGCCTGTGCCGTCAGTTGCAAGGAATGGAACAGCGGCGGCCATTCCGCGCCCTTGACCGACCAGGACCCTTACGGCGCCGATGCCACCGGGGTGTGGTTCAACCGCATCCATTCCTACGAGGTCGATGACGGCGCCCAGGGCCGCACGGTCAATTTTCCGCGATCGTGCCTCCATTGCGAGAAGCCGGCCTGCGTTACCGTCTGCCCTACCGGCGCATCCTACAAGCGCGTCGAAGACGGCATCGTGCTGGTCAACGAGGACACCTGCATCGGCTGCAAGCTGTGTTCCTGGGCCTGCCCCTACGGCGCCCGGGAATACGACTTCGATGCCGGGGTGATGAAGAAATGCACGCTGTGCATCGACCGCATCTATAACCAGAATCTCGACAAGGCCGACCGCGTCCCCGCCTGTGTCTCCACCTGCCCGTCCCATGCCCGCCATTTCGGCGACTTCAACGATCCCGATTCCGAGGTCTCGAAACTGGTGGCGGAGCGCGGCGGTTATGATCTCATGCCGGAAATGGCCATGGCCCCCACCAACAAATACCTGCCGCCGAGAAAACCCAAAATTCCGGTCACGGTTCCGGCCGCCATTGCAGCCGGCGGTGGCGGCAAACCCGGCAGTGGCGATGGCGGACCAAAACCCGCGCCGGGGGGGTTCCTCGATCTCGTCGACCGTCTGTTTTCACGCTGAGAGTGACCTTACATAAGAGTGGTTAAGTGAACCCCGCCTATTCGGTCATCTTCTTCACCACGTTTTCGGGCCTGGGCTACGGGCTTCTGGTCTGGCTCGGCGTGGCTGCCGCCACCGGCGTCATCGGCGCCGAACGCGGCTTCGGCTTCACCGCCTTCGCCCTTGCCTTCGGCGCCGTGACCACGGGGCTGCTCGCCTCGACATATCATCTCGGACACCCGGAGCGCGCCTGGCGCGCCTTGAGCCAATGGCGGAGCTCATGGCTTTCCCGCGAAGGCGTGCTCGCCATCGCCACCTATGTGCCAACCGGGATGTTCGCCGCCGCCTGGGTGCTGGCGGGCCGCAACCATGGCGTCTGGGCCGCCATCGGCGTGATCGGCGCCGTCCTCGCCTTTGGCACCATCATCACCACCGGCATGATCTATGCCAGCCTTGCCACCATCCGCCAATGGCGCCATGGCCTGGTGGTGCCCAACTACCTCGCCCTTGGTTTGATGACCGGTGGGATTTGGATCGCCGCCCTGGCGAGTTTGTTTGGCATCTACCGCGCCTCGCTGTTGCTGATCGCCATTGTCATGATCGTTCTCGCCTGGGGCCTCAAGCTGGCCTATTGGTTCTCCATCGACCGGGGCAGCTCCGCCAGCACGCCGGAGACCGCCACCGGCCTCGGCGGCGCGGAGGGTAAGGTCCGCCTTCTCGAATCCCCCCACACCCAGGAGAACTACGTCATGGCGGAGATGGGCTACAAAATCGCCCGCAAACACGCGCGCAAGCTGAGAAGATGGGTCCAGGTTCTGGCCTTCGCGCTGCCGCTGGCTCTCATCCTTGCCACCGGATTTATGGTCGTGCCCTCCTGGTCGGCGCTGCCCATGCTCACCGCCGCCATCCTTGCCACCGCCGGCGTCTTTCTCGAGCGCTGGCTGTTCTTCGCCGAAGCCCGGCATGTGGTGACGCTGTTTTACGGCGCCGAGCGGGTGTGACGGCCGACCCTGAACAAACCCCCGGGCAAACCCCTCGAACCTGAAAGTGGCTAGAGGGTGTAAGCTGGCCTCCGCCATGGAACGGCTTGACCCGTCCCCGAGCGATCCTCTCGGCCTCGCGTTGTGTTGCGGCACCGGCGCCGGCACAATGGACTTGCGCAAAATTGACCGGATAATGCTCTAAGGTTCAGGCGGCGCGCTCGCCCGCCGCCTCTTTGCCCGCCCAAACCGTATCGGACACCAGCACCTGGCCCTCGAACAAACGCCGGCAGGTGCGCACGGTGGCGGCGCGGAGGATGTCCGGGGCCTCATCCGTCCCCGCGGTCTCGAGCATGACCTCGATGAGCCCCAAGGGATGCTCGATCTTGAACCGGCGCCGGGTGCCGTCGGGCACCGCGGTACCCTTGGGCACGGTGGCGATGTCTTCGACGGTGCTGCCCCTGATCACGCTGGCCGACGCCAGGCACAAAGAGCCCGACAGCGCCATGCCGGCATGGGTGCTGGTGGGAACGAAATAGCGCGCGGCGAACGCCCCGCCCGCTTTCGGCGGCGCGACGATGATGAATTTGGGAATGACCCGCCCGCTGGCGTCCCCCATGCCCATCAACTCCGACGCTTCGAGACGGATGTCCTCGAGGCGGCGGAAGAAGTCGGCGTCGGCGTCGAGCTCGGCCTTGGTCTCGTAGCCGGTCTTGCCCATGTCAACCGCATGGGCGATGACACAGGGCATGACCACATCGACGCAAGAGACCTCGATGCCGCAGATCTTGTCCCTGACATTGCCGGTCGGCAGCAGCTTGCCGGTCTTGGAGCCGACGCAGCCGGTGAAGGCCAGCGGCACCGGCGCCGCGGTTCCCGGCACGCCGTCGATGGCGGTGTCGCCCTCATAGGTGACCTCGCCGCCCGGGGTCTGGACGATGGCCTCGATCATGGCGTCGATGTTGACATTGTAAATCCGCACCACGGTTTCCGGGGCAGAAGCCGTCACCAGACCCTGTTCGATGGCATAGGGCCCGACGCCCGACAGCATGTTGCCACAGGTGGGGCCGGTATCGACGATGGCGTCATCGACCACCACCTGGGCGAACAGGTAATCCACATCGGCATCGTCGCGCGCCGACGGGCTGACGATGGCGACCTTGCTGGTCAGGGAATCGGCGCCGCCGATGCCGTCGATCTGGCGGTTGTCGGGCGAGCCCATGAGATTGAGCAACACCTGATCGCGCAGTTCGGGATCGTCGGGCAGATCGGAGGCGAGAAAGAACGGCCCCTTGGAGGTGCCGCCGCGCATCAGAACACAGGGGATCCGGGTCTGCATGGATATCCTTTCAAGTCACCCAGTCACGTGCCGTAAGAAAATGAATGGTCTGGTTGTTGGTTGCGGGAAGCCTATCACGGCATCGCAAGGGCGAAAAGCGCCCTCTCAGGGCCTCCCTCCCACCGGGTTATGAGAGTTTTTGGGCTGCGATTATCCTATGATGGGCCCGAATGGCACCCCGATCAGCCGCAACCCATAAGCCGCAACCCATAAAGTGAGAACCATGGCTAGAACATCGTCCCGCCCCTCTGTGTCCTTCCCCCGGCAGTTAAGCCGTAAGGCCGTCCTCGGCGCGTCGAAGCAGGTCTTGGCCCGGCGCAAGCGGCCCATCACGCGCAAGGAGGACATCTTCCGTATTTCCGTGCTCGGCCTCGATTGGGATATCGGGCTCATGGTCTACACGCCGGCCGGGGGCAAAGTGACTTGTGGCGCAGACGGCAAAAAGGCTGGGTTTTTCCTGCTCCATGGCGGCAGCGGCGATTTCAAGCTGATGGACCCGCTGGCCTCGGTGCTGGCCGAGCGCTTCGGCTACAAGGCCGTGGTCATGACCTTTCCCGGACGGCTCTATCTCGATCATCGGTCCCGGGACTGGCCCGGCGATACCCTCAATCCCGACGGCTCGGCGCGGATGCCGATCTGGAAGAAGGGCGAGCGCATCACCCCGGACCAATACCGGCTCGTCCACGACATCAAGATGCGCGCGCGATACGGCACCCGGACGCTCGCCCGCGCCAAACCCGGCACCCTGTTCCACCACCGCATGGCGGCCTGGCCGGTGGCGTTCGAAGAGGCCATGCTCGCCGCCTGCGGCCGCCACTTTCCCGAGGACGAATATTCGGTCTACGCCCACGGCCATTCCACCGGCGGCGCCTTCACCGCGATTCTGAGCCAGCGCCTTGCCAACATGGCGGGACAGACCGAGGTGGAAACCGCCCCGATCGGCGCCATAAACATCCACAAACATGCCTGGGCCAACTCACGGGGCAATATGAAGGGGGTGTTGAGGGGAGCAAAAGCCTCGGAGACCCTGGCGGATCCCTTCACCGATCTCTATATCCGGACCTGGCGCGACCGGGCGCGCTATGCCGGGCCCGAGGCCCTGGGCAAGGAGGGCCCCACGGCCTTGATGCGGCTGCCTTGGCTGATGGAAGAGGTGTTCGAGAAATGGCTCGCCGCGTGCGAGCGGCCCCAGTTCAAGGCCGAGTTCATGGTCACCCACAATGTCGAACCATCGCTTCGGGCGGCGGCACGGGCGGCGGCGCGCCGCCTTGGCCTTTCGCGCGGTGACACAAGGGCGCTTGTTGCGCGCTATCTCGGCTATGGACGCTACATGGAAGGGCCCAAGGCGCCCCAGGTGCCGCCGGCGCTGTTCGTCAATTCCTGTTACAGCCGCGACAACACCGAAGAGGCGTTCCGCAAGGTGGTCATGCCCATGCTTGGGGCCCTCTCCCCACCGGTGAAAACGCGCCTGGTGATGCTGGACGCCGCGGGTCATCTCTATTACGAACCCGACGGTGGCCTTCCCCTGGGCATCGCCCCGGTGGCGGCGAAACTGTTCGACCAGGCGGTGCGTGGCGGATATTTCACCTGACCGGGAGGGTTCGAAGGACTTAATCTCGCGGCACCCTTGAAATTCGTGCCTGAAAGGTCGGCCCTGGTGAAATTGACCCTGCGGAGGTCGGCGCCGGCAAAGTTAGTTCCCTTGAGGTCGGCGCCTGTCAAATCGGCATTGGTAGATAGCTCGGCGCACAACTATATGTGATGCAAGCACGACGTGACCTCAT
>JAZFWG010000065.1:0-5341 GCA_036448135.1 Alphaproteobacteria bacterium | reverse complement strand
GCTTTCGTCATCGCGCGTGGCATAAAAAAAGCCCGACCGGTGTGGTCGGGGCAATTCGCGCTCCGACCTTTTAGCGACTTGTTTAACGTGGACGCAAGCCGGCCGGCCCAAATCTCCACGACCAAGTCGCAGTCATAGAGACTTCACCCCGGCGCGTCAAGCCATTTGGTCGGAAAGGCTTGCAACCGGCGCGGGATAAGGTATAAAAATCAACTTGTTAGACGCGCCATCAAGCCGGTCTTGTTGGCCACCAGCTGGGCCAGATTGTAGTTCTCCAAGGCCGCGAAAAAGGCGGTTCGCGCTTCCATGATGGCCTTCTTGAAGATGCAATCGCCGGCGATGGGGCAGTGCGGTTTCTGGCAGTCGAAGATCTCTAGACTGGGCTCCATGTCCCACACCAGGTCGCGGAGGTTGATGGCTTCCGCCGGCCGGGCCAGGCGCAGACCGCCGCCTTTCCCCCGGGTGGCACGGATGTAGTTGTATTGCCCCAGGTTGCGGGCGATCTTCATCAAATGGTTCTGAGGCACCACGAATTTGTCCGCGACCTCTTTGATCGTCACGCATTTCTCAGGGTGCAATGCGACATACATCATCAGCCGCAGAGAATAATCTGTGTACCGCGTTAGCTGCACGACGCTCCCCTCCCGAAGGATTGCCGAAACATGAAAACAAAACCGCGACTACAGATTTACCGCAAAGGCCATAACAAAAGATTAACGTTAATATTTTATTAACATGTCGCCGGTGGGCATCTTTTCCTCAAATTCGGTGTTGTGGTGGGGGCATAGCTTGGAACCGGTGCTTGAACCGGCCATCGGCGCTCATCTAAGATGCCGGATGAATATAACGGCGCGGGTGTAGTTCAATGGCAGAACATCAGCTTCCCAAGCTGAATATGGGGGTTCGATTCCCCTCACCCGCTCCAGAATTCCGGACCGGGCGGTCCCTTTGAAACTCACGAGCCCAGCCGGGACGGCCTTGATCATCGCCGCGCTTACGGCGCTCAGGGTGCTTCACCTGTATCATTGGCCCTTCGATCTTTACCCGGACGAAGCGCAGTACTGGGTGTGGGCCCAGGATTTCGCCTTCGGCTATTTCTCCAAGCCGCCCATGGTGGCATGGATCATTGCCGCGGCCACAGCCATGTGCGGCGATGGCGTCGCCTGCGTCAAGCTGGGCATGCCCCTGGTTCATTTCGTCACCGCGATGCTGGTCTATGGCATCGGCGCGCGTCTGTTCGAGGCGCGCGTCGGTTTCTTCTCGGCCCTGATCTTCGCCACCTTGCCGGGCATATTCCTGTCGGCGACCGTGGTGTCCACCGACCCGCCGCTCTTGATGTTCTGGGCGCTGGCGCTTTACGGCCTGGTGCGGGCCACCCAGGACGGCGGCTGGCGCTGGTGGCTGTTGTGCGGGGTGGGGCTCGGCCTCGGGCTGTTGAGCAAATACGCCATGGCCTATTTCGTGATCTCCGGCCTGGTCTATATCCTGTTGGCGCCCTACCGCTCGCCGGCAAACCCGCCCAGCCGGGCCCTGGGCGCCGTGGCGGCCTTGGTGCTGGCCGCCGCCATCTATGTGCCGAACCTGGCGTGGAACGCCACCAACGGCTTCGTAAGTTACGCCCATACCAGGGCCAACGCGTCCCTCGGCGGCGCCCTCTATCACCCGGACAAGCTATTCGAATTTGTGGCGTCCCAGTTCGCGGTGTTTGGCCCCATCCTGTTCGCGGTGCTGCTTTTCGTCGCGGTCCGGCCTTGGGACTGGGCCCGGAACCCGCCCATGGCGCTGCTCGCCAGTTTCGCCTTGCCGTCCTTGGTGATCGTCATCGTCCTAAGTTTCATCAGCCGGGCCAACGCCAACTGGGCGGCGCCCGCCTATATCGCGGCCACGGTGATGGTCGTCCATTGGCTGCTGGCACGCGGCCTTAGGAAACTGATTACCGCGTCGGTGGCGCTTCACGTCCTTGCCGCCGGGGCGGTGTTCGCCTTTGCCGGGTGGCAGGACGGCCGGGCCATGGCCGTGTCGGCGCGCTATGACGGCTTCGCCCGCATCCGCGGCTGGAACCGACTCGGCGCCGAAATCTCGCGCATCGGCGCCCAATATCCCGACGCGGTGATCCTCAGTGATGACCGCAAGCTGATGGCGGCGCTGCTCTATTACGTCAGCCCCAGGCCTTGGACGGCGGTGAAGTGGGACCCCGATGGGCGCGTCGATGATCATTTCGACCTCACCCGGCCGCTCATCGAAACCGCGGCAAGCCACGCCGGCGAAGACCGCCGCGCCTTTTTGTTGGTGAGCCCTAGGCAGAACCCGGAAGGCGTGCTTTCGCGCTTCGCCACATCGAGCTTCGTCGCCAGCCTCCGCGTCCCCATCGCCGCCGGGCGCGAGCGCGTGACCCACGTCTTTTACCTCAAGGGTTTTCTGGGCTATAAAACGGCGCGGCGCCCGTAGGCGGGGCCCCCGGCGCCGAAGTACGTAAATCGTCCCGCGCAACAAGGGATTATGTCAGTGGCTAGTGGCAGCTACAGGATCACGGTCGATACCGGCGGAACCTTCACCGACGTGGTCTATTTCGCCGAGGCCACCGGCGAGATCACCATCTTCAAGCTGCCGTCGACGCCGGACGACCCTTCCCGGGCCATCATCGAGGGGGTCCGGGTGCTGTTGGACCAGGGCGTGAAGCCGGAAGAGATCGAGCATTTCTGCCACGGCACCACGGTCGGCACCAACGCCTTGCTCGAGGGCAAGGGGGCCAGGACCGGGCTTTTGGTAACCAAGGGGTTCCGCGGCATCTATGAGGCCCAGGAGCAGTGCATCCCCTACGGCTCCGCCATCTTCGACATCATGTACGAAAAGCCCAAGATGCTGGTGCCGCAAAGCCGCACCGGCGAGGTCGCAGAACGGGTCGATTTCACCGGCACGGTTTTGCAGGACGTCGACGAGGCGGCGCTCAGGGTCACGGTCAAGGGCCTGGCCGCCGACGGCATCGAGTCCATGGCTGTGTGTTTGTTGTTCTCTTTCCTTTGTCCCGGCCACGAACAGAAGGTCCGCGACATCATCAAAGCCGAGATGCCGGACTGCAGCGTTTCGCTGTCATCCGATGTGCTGCCCCAGATCCGGGAGTATTTCCGCCTCTCGACCACGGTGATCAACGCCTATCTCCAGCCCATCCTCGAGCGTTACATCCACCATCTGGGCGAAAGGCTGCTTGAAGCCGGCATCGGCACCGGAAAGCGTTACATCATGCAGTCCAATGGCGGCACCTCGACCTTCGAGAGCTCGGCCAAGAAGGCGGTGGCCACGGTTCTTTCCGGCCCCGCCGGCGGGGTCACTGCGGGGTGTCATCTCGCCAGGGCCACCGGCAACGGCAACCTCATCACCTTCGACATGGGCGGGACCTCGTGTGATGTCGCCTTGATCAAGGACGGCCAGGCATCCTTCAACAACAACCTCCAGGTCGATGGCCGCATCATCGCCCTGCCGATGATGGATATCAACACCGTCAGCGCCGGCGGCGGCACCATCGCCCGGGTCGACCATATGGGCATGTTGGAGGTCGGCCCCCAAAGCGCCGGCGCCGAGCCGGGACCGGCGTGCTACGGCAAGGGCGGCGAGGATCCGACGGTCACCGATTCCAACCTGGTGCTGGGCTATCTCGGCGAGGACAATTTCCTCGGCGGCCGCATGACCCTGGAGACCGCCAAGGCCAAGGCCGCGATCGAGGACAAGATTGCCGCGCCCTTGGGCATGTCCGCCATGGATGCCGCCGAGGGCATCGTGCGGATCATCAACGTCAAGATGGAAGAGGCGATCAAGGCGATCTCGACCATGCGGGGCTATGACCTGCGTGATTTCATGCTGGTGGCGTTCGGCGGCGCCGGCCCCTTGCATGCGGGCCAGATGGCCGAATACCTCGGCATGAAAGGGGTGATCGTGCCGCTTTACCCGGGGGTCAATTCCGCCATCGGTTTGTTGGAGGCCGACGTCAAACACGATTACGCGGCCTCGAAACTGACCCTGATCAACGCCCTTGAGGCCGCCGACGCCAGCGCCATCCTGGCCAGCCTGGCCGGCAACGCCCGGGGGGAGTTGACGGCGGAAGGCTTCGGCCGTGATCAGATCCAGTTGGACTATGCCCTGGACATGCGCTACGCCGGCCAGGGCTATGAAATCACCATCGAACTCGACAAGGGTGAGCTTAGCGCCGATGATCTTCTCCTGGTTCGCGCCGCATTCGACCGGCGCCACCGCCAGCTTTTCGGCCACAACGCGCCGGAGGAGTTGGTGGAGGTGGTGACCTACCGGGTGGTCGGCATCGGCAAGGGGGCAGATGTGGAACTGCCGAAATTCAACAACACCGGCGGGACGCTGAAAGACGCCTATCTAGGCGACCGCGACGCCCGGTTCATGAACGAGACCCACCCCACCCCGGTCTATCAGCGCGAACGCCTGGATGTCGGCCTTGAGATCAAGGGGCCGGCGGTGGTCGAGCAGCTCGACTCCACCCTGGTCATCAATCCGGGCCAGACCGCACGGGTCGATGACTGGAAGAACATCATCATCAGCCGGGAGGGCTGAGCCATGGCGCGCACCATTGAGGACAACAAACACGCCGCCACATCGAGCGCCACCGGGGTCGATCCCGTCACCTTTCAGGTCATCAAGGCCAGCCTCGCCGGCATCGTCCAGGAAATGCAGAACTCGCTGTTCCGCACCGGGTTCTCCACCATCATCCGCGAATCCCAGGATGCGTCATGCGCGCTGATGAATGTCGATGGCGAGGTGGTGGCTCAGCATGTGGTGCTGCCGCTTCACATCGGGTCCTTCCCGGTGTGCTGCGCAGCGGTGATCAAGCAATACCGCGAGTCCCTGGCGGAAGGGGACGCCTTTCTGATCAACCACACCTACGAAGGCGGCAGCCCCCACGCGCCCGATATGGCGGTGATCACGCCGATCTTCATCGGGCCTAAGCATATCGGGTTCTGCGGCAACCTGGCCCACAAGAGCGACATCGGCGGCCCGGTGCCGGGAAGCTGCTACGCCGGCGCCAGGGAAATCTTCGCCGAGGGCCTCCATCTGCCGGCGGTGCGCTATGTCCGCGATGGCGAGCTCAATACCGAGATCGAACGCATCCTCGCCGCCAACAGCCGCACCCCGGAGCTGGTGCTGGGCGATATCCGCGGCCAGTTGGGCGCTGACCGCCTCGGCGAGCGCCGGGTGCAGGAACTGGTGGGTAAATATGGCGAGAACCAGGTGCTGGCCTGCCTCGACCAGCTCATGGAGGTATCCGAAGGGGTCATGCGCGCCGAAATCGCCCAATGGCCCGACGGCAGCTTCGAGGCCG
>JAZFWG010000064.1:0-11198 GCA_036448135.1 Alphaproteobacteria bacterium | reverse complement strand
AAACGGGCCCGGCCCTAGGCCGGACCCGTTGAATATATGGTGGAGCCAGCCGGGATCGAACCGGCGACCTCTACAATGCCATTGTATCGCTCTCCCAACTGAGCTATGGCCCCGCACTGCGTGTCCTCTATGTCCTCAATCCCACCCCGAGATTGACATCTGGTTAATTGCCCCAGCGACACCGAACCGGGGACCTTGACGCGGTCTCCGCCGGCGACATCCATAGGGGTTGGAAAATAAGGATAGAGCGCCACGCCAGGCAAGCAAAAAACCAATCGGCCGGATGATGGGCTATGTACGCCCCTCTAAGTCTTTGACCTTGCCGATGACGTCGGCCACGTCGTCATCGTCCTCGCCAAGTTCCGATGCGTCCTCGATCAGGCTGTCGTCCTCGTCATCGGACTCATCGATGGCGTCAATCTTCTCGAGGCTGTCGGCGGCGGCGCCATCGCCATTGGCGGCAATTTCCGCAACCGTCTCCGTATCCTTGACCGGGTCCAGGGCCGGTTGTGGGGTTTCCGGCGCCTCGACCTTGGCCTCAGGCTTCTTGGCTTCGGAGGCGGCGGCTTCGACAGCGACGGCGCGGACCCGTTTTCGCTTGGTGGTGGCCTGCGAATCAAAAGGCGCATCGCATTTGGGGCACACGCCCGACCCGCGATTGAGGTCATAGAATCGCGCAGCGCAATTCGCACAGGTACGTTTGGTTCCCCAGGTCTTCTTATCCACCCACACCCCTCCAATTCTAATATGGGCGTGTTTTGATGGTACCAATTGCCAATTGCCACGATCGAACATCGCTGTCAAAACAAAACTTATGGTGACGGCATAAAAATCGGTCTGGTGCCATAATCCTGGTCAGGGACGCGAAAAGTCCTGGCTTCACTGTCAGCCGGGCCTATATTTTCCCGACAGTCCAACTTGGCGCCCATCGGCGCGAATGCAAGCTGAGAGAAGAGCCCGTAACATCATGGCGATGCAGTTAATTTCCGACCAAGCCAGCCCGCTCAAGGGCAGCATCCGAGTGCCTGGGGACAAGTCCGTGTCCCACCGCGCCTTGATGATGGGCGCCATCGCCGTCGGCGAAACCCGCATCGAAGGCCTGCTCGAAGGCGAAGACGTGCTCCACACCGCCGCCGCTCTTCGGGCACTCGGCGCCGATATCGAACACGATGGCGACGGCGTCTATCGCATCCATGGCACGGGCATCGGCGGCCTCCAAGCACCTGCCAATGTGCTCGACCTCGGCAATTCGGGGACCGCCGCCAGACTGCTGATCGGTCTTCTGGCCAGCCATCCTTTCACCAGCCATGTCACCGGTGATGCCTCGCTTTCGACCCGCCCCATGGGCCGCATCACCACGCCCTTGAAAGAGATGGGCGCCAGGTTCGTCGGCCAGGGCGGCGGGTGCCTTCCCCTTGCCGTCATCGGCGCTGAAACCCCGATTCCCATCACCTACCGCCTGCCGGTGGCCTCGGCCCAGGTCAAATCGGCGATCCTGTTGGCCGGCCTCAACACCCCGGGGCAGACCACGGTGATCGAACCCCAGCCGACCCGTGATCACAGTGAAATCATGATGCGCTCTTTCGGCGTCGATATTGCGGTGGAAGACATCGAGGGCGAAGATGGCGCCCGCGCGATCACCGTGACCGGCCAACCGGAGATCGCCGGACGGAACCTCCACATCGCCGGCGACCCCAGTTCCGCGGCCTTCCCCGCCGTCGCCGCCGCAATTGTGCCGGGCTCCGAAATCACCCTCGGCCATATCGGCATCAACCCCTTGCGCATGGGCCTTTATGAAACCTTGCGGGAGATGGGGGCGGACTTGTCCGTCAACGCGGACAACGCCAAAACCGAGGGTGGCGAGCCCACGGCCGATATCACCATACGGGCCGGCACCTTGAGGGGCGTCGATGTTCCCGCCGCCCGCGCGCCTTCGATGATCGACGAATATCCGATCCTGGCGGTGGCCGCGGCCTGCGCCGAAGGCACCACCACCCTAAGGGGCCTCGCCGAGCTTCGGGTCAAGGAAAGCGACCGCATTGCCGCCATCGCCGCCGGCCTCAAAGCCTGCGGCATCAAGGTCACGGAAGACGCCGACAGCCTGGTGATCGTGGGCGCCGGGGGGCCGCCGCCCGGCGGTGGCGATGTCGCCAGCCTTTTCGATCATCGCATCGCCATGGCCTTCCTGGTGCTTGGCATGGCAGCGATTAAGCCGGTTTCGGTGGATGACGGCAGCGCCATCACCACCAGCTTCCCTGGCTTCGTCGAGCTGATGAACGGCCTTGGCGGCCGCATTCACACCCCGGGGCCGAAACGGTGATCATCGCCATCGACGGCCCGTCCGCCGCCGGCAAGGGCACCCTGGCCCGCCGGCTGGCCGCCCATCTGGGGTTCGCCTATCTCGATTCCGGCAAGCTTTACCGCGCCGTCGGACTCAGCCTGGTGCGCCAGGGCAAGGACCCCTCAGACAGCACCGCGGCGATCGCCGTGGCCCGGGCCATCCGGCCCATCGATGCCGATGACCCGGAGATCGGCACCGATGAGGCCGCCCGGGCCGCCACCATCCTCGCCACCATCGGTGAGGTCCGCGAGGCGCTATTGCCGATCCAGCGGAACTTCGCGGCCAATCCCCCCGATGGCGCCAAAGGCGTGGTGATCGACGGTCGCGATATCGGCACCGTGGTCTTCCCTAGGGCCGATCATAAACTTTTCGTTACCGCCAGCCTGGAGGTCCGGGCCGCCCGCCGCCTTAAGGAGTTGCGGGAAAGAGGCTTGGAGAGTATACATAGCCGCGTTTTTCAAGACATGAAGGAGCGTGATACACGCGATTCCAGCCGCGAGAATTCGCCATTGAAGCCAGCATCCGATGCCCATCTGCTGGATACCACGGACCTCGATGCGGACCAGGCGTTCGCCGCGGCGATCGAACTCATCGAACAACCATCCGGCGCCGGCCGGACCCGGCAACAGAACCGGACATCGGGATGACCCGGAGCGGCTCCACCGCGGCTCGTCAGGCCCCGTTCTGGCCCCAGGCAAACGGATGGTCCTTTACCATCACGGAGAATCTATAACCCCATGGCAGACCCCACCACTGACACCACCCAAACCACCGAAGAGCCGTATTCGACCGGCGAGAATTTCGGTGAACTTCTCGAAGAATTTTTTCAGACCTCCGAACCTGTGGAAGGCGCCGTGCTCAAGGGCACGATCGTCACCATCGAGAACGATGTCGCCATTGTCGATGTCGGTTTGAAATCCGCGGGACGCATAGCGCTCAAGGAATTCGCCGGACCCGATGGCAATACCGAGGTCCAAGTCGGCGATGAGGTCGACGTCTATCTCGAGCGTTATGAAGATCGCAACGGCGAGACCGTGCTGTCGCGCGAGAAGGCTCGCCGCGAAGAGGCCTGGACCAATCTTGAAAAGGCATTCAAGGATTCCGAGCGGGTCGAAGGCACCATCTTCGGCCGGGTCAAGGGCGGCTTTACCGTCGATCTGTCCGGCGCCGTCGCTTTCCTGCCGGGAAGCCAGGTCGATATCCGGCCGGTCCGCGATATCGGCCCGTTGATGGGCTCGCCGCAGCCGTTTCAGATCCTCAAGATGGACCGCTCACGCGGCAACATCGTGGTCTCGCGCCGTGCCGTCCTCGAGGAAGCCCGCGCCGAGGCCCGTTCGGAGCTGATCTCGGGCCTCAAGGAGGGCCAGATCCTCGAAGGCGTGGTCAAGAACATCACCGATTACGGCGCCTTTATCGACCTTGGCGGCGTCGATGGGCTTTTGCATATCACCGACATTTCGTGGCGGCGCATCAACCATCCCTCCGAGACCCTCAATATCGGTGAGACCGTCAATGTTCAGGTCATCCGTTTCAATGCCGAAACCCAGCGCATCAGCCTCGGCATGAAACAACTCGAGACCGACCCCTGGGATGATGTGATCGCCAAATATCCCATCGGCGAGAGATTCAAGGGACGGGTCACCAACATTACCGACTATGGCGCCTTCGTCGAGCTCGAGCCCGGCATCGAAGCCCTGGTCCACGTCACGGAAATGAGCTGGACCAAGAAGAATGTCCACCCCGGCAAGATCGTCTCCACCAGCGAAGAGGTCGAAGTCACGGTGCTCGACGTCGACCCCCAGAAACGCCGGATCAGCCTCGGCCTCAAGCAAGCCATAAACAACCCCTGGCAAGGTTTCGCCGACAATTATTCGGTGGGCACCGAGATCGAAGGCGAGATCAAGAATGTCACCGAATTCGGCCTGTTTGTGGGTCTGCCCGGGGAGATCGACGGCATGGTCCACATGTCCGATCTCGACTGGGTCCGCCCCGGAGAGGAGGCCATCAACGACTTCAAGAAGGGCGATATCGTCAAGGTCAAGGTCCTCGACGTGGATGTCGAGAAGGAACGGGTCAGCCTCGGCGTCAAGCAACTCAGCGAAGATCCCTTCGAAGGCAGGGGCAAGCAGGTCAAGAAGGGCGACATCGTCACCTGCACCGTTTCCGCCATTCAGGACCGGGGCATCGAGGTCGATGTCGAAGGCATGCCCGGCTACGTCCGCAAGGCCGACCTTGCCCGTGACCGCTCAGAGCAGCGCACCGACCGCTTCGCCGTCGGCGAGAAGGTCGATGCCAAGGTCACCTCCATCGACCGCACATCCCGCAAGATCAATCTTTCGATCAAGGCCCGCGAGATCCAGGAAGAGAAGCAGGCCATGGCCCAGTACGGCTCGTCGGATAGTGGCGCCAGTCTCGGTGACATCCTGGGCGCCGCCTTGGGACGGGTCAGCGGCGGTGGCGGCAAGGCGGATGATACCGCCGATGACAAGGACGCCAAGGCCGAGGCCGACGAACCCCCGGCCCAGGACGCGGCTGCCGATTCCCCCGAGGCTGACAAGGATGGCGCGACCAAGGACGAAAAATCCGCCGACGCCAAGAGCGATGACGCCGCGGATGAAAAAAAAGACGATGGGTAGGCGGTACCAGATTTCAACCCCGAATCAGGACACGGCCCTGGACGTGAATGCTAAACCGGTTGGGAACCTGACTTAGCCCATGTCGCTTGATGCCGACGCATTGATCGACCGCAAGAGGTTGAAACGCCGGCTCGGCTGGTGGCGGGTGCTTGCCATCATCGCCGTCGTCGCCGCGGTGATCGCGTCCATAGATCCCTTCGATACCCCATGGAAAAAGCGCCACAACGCGCGGCTGGCAGTATCCGGCAACAACTCCGAGGACCTTGACCGCAATGCGGCGCTGGAAAAAATCGCCGAGGACGACAACGTCAAGGCCTTGATCTTGCACATCAACTCTCCCGGCGGCACCGTCGTCGGGGGGGAAGTGCTGTACCGCAATCTCCGCCTGGTGGCGGGGAAAAAGCCCGTGGTCGTGGTGATGGGGACCCTCGCCGCTTCGGGCGGGTACATGGCCGCCCTCGGTGGCGATCACATCCTGGCCCAGAACGGCACCATCACCGGATCGATCGGGGTAATTCTGCAGACCACCGATATCACCGGCCTTCTCGACAAGATCGGCATTTCCGCCGAAGCCATCAAAAGCGGCCCTTTGAAGGCGGTGCCATCGCCCTTGGAGCCACTGACCGACAAGGTACGCGCGGAAATCCTTAAAGTGGTACTTGATATGCATGATATGTTCGTCGATTTGGTGGCCGAGAGGCGGGATATGTCCCGCGCCGAGGCCCTCGGTTTCGCCGACGGGCGGATTTTCACCGGCCGCCAAGCCCAGGCCAACCGCTTGATCGATGCCATCGGCGGCGAGAACGAAGCCCTGGCATGGCTGGAGGAAACACACAAAATCTCGAAGACCCTGCCGGTGCGGGACGTGCGCATCAAGCGGGAGCGGCGGAAATGGCTGGATTGGCTCACCGAGATGACAGGAAAAACATTGTTTTCTGAAAGACTTACCCTTGACGGGCTGGTTTCGCTTTGGCACCCTAACGGGAATTAAATCGACCCTGGCTAACAGACGTCCCTTTTGACGCGCAGCAGCATCCAACGGGGCCGGAATGTAACGGAGGGGGGCCATGACCAAATCGGAACTTATCTTGCGTCTCGCTGAACGCAATCCACATCTCTACCACCGCGATGTCGAACGAATCGTCAGTACCATTTTCGACGAAATCACCCAGGCCCTGGCCCAGGGCGACCGCGTGGAGTTGCGGGGATTTGGCGCGTTCTCGGTGAAGAGGCGGGAAGCCCGCATCGGCCGCAATCCCAGGACCGGCGAATCGGTGCATGTAGCGGCCAAGCACGTCCCCTTCTTCAAGACCGGAAAGCAGTTGCGCGAGCGTTTGAACAGCGGCGGTTAATACCCCCCGGGATCGCAGTTTGGCAAATTTAGGGGCGCAACATCCGGCTCAACCCAATCGAGCGGCCCTCACCGTTGGCTCGAGACGCGGTGTGGCGGCGTGAAAATTCTCTTCTGGATTCTCGGCTTCCCGTTCGTTTTCGCAATCGTCATCTTCGCCCTCTCCAACCGCGGCAAGACCGATCTCGGTTTGTGGCCCCTGTTTGACCCCATCGAACTCCCGGTCTATGCCGCGGTGCTTTCCGCCGCCGTCTTCGGTTTCCTCGCGGGCGGCATCTACGCCTGGGTCTCGGGGGGCAAGCTACGCCGCCAAGTCCGCCGCCATCGGCGCCAGGCCAAACTGATCGAGAAGGAAAACCAGGACCTGCGCAAGCAACTCGCCGCCGCCGAGGCCCGGCGCCATGTCCCGCTGGCGCCCGCCGCGACCGTCGCCGCGCCGCCGCCAATGATCGAGAACCAACCGCGCTCTTAAGCCCGGCCCTCGACTGACATAACCCCCGACTGATATAACATCGCACCTATGCACCCCGCGTCCGGCGGGGCCCAAGTCCGGCGGGGCCTGGGCGCGGTCTTCCGCCGAGAAATCCCTGGCCGCCGCCCCAGGATCGAGAACCGCGCCATGAGCAAAAGCTTCGCCCCCAACCGCATCTTCTGTGCCATCGATAGCGCCGATTTCGACGCCGCCCAAGGCCTTGTCCGCGGCCTTGCCGGTGCCGTCGGCGGCATCAAGCTGGGTCTCGAATTCTTCACCGCCAACGGCATCACCGGGGTGCGCCGCCTGGTCGAGGATGACGCCGACGGCAACGGCGCCGCGCCTCACCTGTTCCTCGATCTCAAATTCCACGATATCCCCAACACCGTCGCCGCCGCGGTGCGCGCCGCGATGTCGTGCGCACCCTTCATGATCAATGTCCATGCCCAGGGTGGCGCGGAGATGTGTCGCGCCGCCGCCGGCGCCGCCGCCGAAGAGGCCGCACGCCGGGGCGTTGAGCCGCCCAGGGTGCTGGGCGTCACCGTGCTGACCAGCCTCGATGATGACGATCTCGATCAGCTGGGCCAAGGCAAGGCGGCGGATCAGGTCCGGCGTCTGGCGGCGCTTTGCCAGGACAATGGCCTCGATGGCGTCGTCTGTTCTGCCTTCGAGGCCACCGCACTGCGCGCCCAGTGCGGTGCCGATTTCACTCTGGTGGTGCCGGGCATCCGTCCCGGTTCCAGCGCGGCGGATGACCAAAAGCGGGTGATGGGGCCGGGCCAAGCGGTCAAGGCCGGCGCCGATTATCTGGTCATCGGCCGGCCCATTACGCGTGCCCCCGATGCGGCGGCGGCGGCGTATGCCATCGCCGAAGAGATCACCGCCGCCGAGACCGGCTGAGGGCCGAACATGGACCTCGAGGTCAAGATCTGCGGACTCAATTCCTCCTCGGCCCTTGCCGCCGCCGTCGAAGGCGGCGTGCGTTATGTCGGCTTGGTGTTCTATCCGCAGTCACCGCGCTACCTGTCGGTGGCAGACGCGGCGGCCCTGGCGGCGGATGTCCCGGCCAACGTCACCAAGGTTGGATTGTTCGTCGATGCCGACGACGCCACCATCGGCGACGTCATCGCCGGCTGTCCGCTCGATCTTTTGCAGTTTCACGGCGTTGAGGATCCGGAGCGGGTGCGCAGCGCGCGCGCAACCTTCGGGCTCCCGGTGATGAAGGCGATCCGCCTTGCCGGGCCTGATGACCTGGCCCAAGCCCGGGATTATGTTGGCGCCGCCGACCGGCTATTGTTCGATGCCAAGCCCCCGGCGGCGATGACCACGGCGCTGCCCGGCGGCAATGCCCTTGCCTTCGACTGGCAACTCCTGGAAGGTACCAGCTGGCCTTTGCCGTGGATGCTTTCGGGTGGGCTCGATGCCGGCAACCTGGCCGAGGCCGTTGCCACCACCGGGGCCCAGGCGGTGGATGTGTCCTCGGGCGTCGAGGACCGGCCGGGCCACAAGGTCCCGGAATTGGTCTCGGCCTTCCTTGCCGCCGCGACGAAACTGTGACCACAAGCATAGCTTTGTTTCCATGACGGACCCTAACCCCCAAGACGCCACCACCAACCCCGGCGGCAACCGAGCCGGATCGCCCGACGGTCACCTTGCCACCGGCGCCCGGCTGTTGGCCGAGGGCCGCGCCGTTGAGGCCATCGAGAGCCTGTCCCAGGCCGCATCCGCCGAGCCGGGAAACTTCGAGGCCCATCTGCTGTTGGGCCGGGCGTTCCATGGCGCGGGCAGGCTGCCGGACGCCATCGGCAGCTTTCAGACCGCGCTTGCGCTTAAGCCCACAGATCCCGAGGTCTATCTCCATTTGGGCTCGGTATGCTCGCGGCTCGGCGCCCTCGACGAAGCCGCATTCATGCTCGGCCACGCCCTGGAACTGCGCCCCGGCATGATCGAAGCCCACAACAATCTCGGCTTGGTGCTTTGCCGCCAGAAAAAGTTCGACGAGGCCGAAACCCTGCTGCGCAAGGCCTTGATAAGGTCGCCGGACCAACCGCAACTGCATGCCACTTTGGGTTCGGTGTTGTCGGAGACCGGACGGGTGCGCAACGCCCTGGCCCATCTCGAGGAAGCCGTGCGTCTCGATCCCGATTACGGCGAGGCCCATTCCAACCTCGGCAATGTGCTGCGCGACCTCGGCCGCATCGAAGATGCCTTCGCGGCCTATGACAAGGCCATCGAGATGGTTCCCGACAACCCCCATGCCCATGTCAACCGGGGTGTCGCGCTGTTGCTCACCGGCGATTATGGCCGCGGCTGGCATGAATATGAATGGCGGCTGAAGACGCCCGAGGCCCGCGCCGTGGCGGACCTGCCGCCGCCATGGCAGGGCGAGGCGCTACAGGGCAAGACCATCCTGGTCTACACCGAACAAGGGGTCGGCGACGTGGTCATGTTCGCATCAATACTGCCCGATCTGGTCAAGACCGGGGCGCGGGTGATCCTTGCCGCCAACCCCCGTTTGGTGCCGTTGCTGCGCCGCAGCTTCCCCGAAATCGAGGTTCATGACTTGGCGGACATTAACCCGTCCGAAGCCGGCGCAGGGCAAGACCATGGACATGGTCTCGGCCCCATCGCCGAAGGCGCCGATCATGCCGTCTCCATTGCCTCATTGGCGCGCTATTTCCGCCAGGCCCATACCGATTTCCTGGCCGCGGCGCCCAACCGCTACCTGACGCCGGACCCGGCCGCGGTCGAGCTCTGGCGCAAGCGTTACGCCGAATTGGGCGACCGGCTGACCATAGGTATTTCCTGGCGCGGCGGGGTCACGGCGTGGGATCAAAGGCTGCGCTCTACCGGGCTCGACGACTGGGGCGAGCTGTTCGCCATCGGCGGCGTCAATTGGGTCAATCTGCAATATGGCGACCGCGATGAGGACATCGCCGCCCTTGAGGCCGAGTCGGGCTTTAAACTCCATGACTGGCCCGACGCGATTGCCGACCTCGACGATTTCGCCGCCCAGGTCGATGCCCTCGATCTGGTGATCTCGATGTCCAACTCGACGGTGCATTTCGCCGGCGCCCTGGCCAAACCGGTGTGGACCCTGGTGCCGTTCGTGCCGGCCTGGCGCTGGGGGCTCGACGGCGATAGTTGTCCCTGGTACCCGTCGATGCGCCTGGTGCGCCAAATCGAAGACCAGCCCTGGCGCGATGTGTTGTCCCCCCTGGCCGACGGGATCAAGGAATTGCGCGACCGCGGCGCCGCCCAAGAGGATACCCCGCCAGAGGCCCCGTGAACCGGGACCGGCCCCCGTTTTCCCCGATTTTCCGGGGCCTTGGCGGAAAAAGCCAAGGATTGGAATATGTCGTGGCTGGGGCTATTGTGAGGCCCCTTTGTCGGCGCTTTGCTGACGGCGGCTGAAAGCATTGTGCGCACGGATTAACGTGCGGGATTAAACATGGAAACCCTGAATACCTATCGTGGCGGGCCCGACGACCAGGGCCATTTCGGGATTTTCGGCGGACGTTACGTCGCCGAAACCCTGATGCCGCTGATCCTCGATCTCGAACGCGCCTACAATGACGCCAAGGCCGATCCCGCCTTCGCCAAGGATCTCGATTACTATCTCGCCCATTATGCCGGCCGGCCCAGCCCGCTTTATTTTGCCGAACGGCTGACCGCGCAATTCGGCGGTGCCAAGATCTACTTCAAGCGCGACGAACTCAACCACACCGGCGCCCACAAGATCAACAATTGCCTGGGTCAGATTCTGCTGGCAAAGCGCATGGGCAAGCGGCGCATCATCGCCGAGACCGGCGCCGGCCAGCACGGCGTCGCCACCGCCACCGTCTGCGCCCTGTTCGACTTGCCGTGCACCATCTATATGGGCGAGACCGATATCGAGCGCCAGTCTCCCAACCTGTTCCGCATGAAGCTGCTTGGCGCCGAGGTGGTGCCGGTGACGTCCGGATCCAAGACCCTGAAGGACGCCATGAACGAGGCGTTGCGCGATTGGGTCAGCAATGTCGAGGATACCTTCTATCTCATCGGCACCGCCGCCGGCCCCCACCCCTATCCCGCCATGGTGCGCGACTTCCAATCGGTGATCGGCAATGAGGTCCGGGACCAGATCATGGTGGCCGAGGGCCGCCTCCCCGACAGCCTGGTCGCCTGCATCGGCGGTGGCTCCAACGCCATCGGCCTGTTCCACCCCTTCCTCGACGATGACGCGGTGGCGATGGTTGCCGTCGAGGCCGCGGGCAAGGGCATCGAGACCGGCGAACATGCCGCCTCGATCAGTGCCGGCAGTCCCGGCGTGCTCCACGGCAGCCGTAGCTATCTGCTCCAGGACGGTGACGGCCAGATCAAGGAGGCCCATTCGATCTCGGCCGGGCTCGACTATCC
>JAZFWG010000063.1:0-3378 GCA_036448135.1 Alphaproteobacteria bacterium | reverse complement strand
TTAGCCAAAAGCGGACATAAGGTTAACGTCAAAGCCCCTTTGGCGTGGGCCATTGAGTGGGGGCAGCTCAGGCGATTGAGTGGGGGCGGGTCAGGCCATCGATGCGATCCTTTGTGGCCGCCGGCGAATAACCTGACGATGCCCTGGCGCCGCAGTTTAACCCAGGGCCCGGCTCACCCGGTGGTTTTAAGCGGCACCCCCCTTACGCGGCGGCGGACTCATGGGCAACATCGCTGCCGGTCCGGAGCCGCCGTGCCCAGTTTGCCAGCGCAGCCACCAGGGTCTCGATGCGCGCGAGGGTATCTTCATCGGTCAACTGGCCGCTGGCGTCGAATTTCGTCATCGACTGGCCGATCATCACCTCGGGCTTGTTGAGGAAATGCAGATCGAGGAAGACGCCGATCTGGCGCAGATGGTACTGGGCCCTGGCGGTGCCGGTATTGCCGGGGCTTACCCCCATGATCGCCGCCGGTTTGCCCGCGAAGGGCTGGCCGGGCAGGCGGGAGATCCAGTCGATGGCGTTTTTCAACACGCCGGGGATCGAATAATTGTATTCCGGCGTGACGAACAGCACCGCATCGGCGCGGCCGATCTGCTGGCCAAGCCGCGTGACGGCCTCGGGGAAACCCGCCGCCTGGGTGTCTTCGTTGAAAAGGGGGATGTCGCCGATGGCGGCTTCGCTCACCGTCACTCCGGCAGGCGCTTGGTCAATGGCGGCCTGCAATGCGCCGCGGTTGACCGAACCGTCGCGCAGGCTGCCGACAATGGCGAGGATGTTGATGGTGTCTCGGTTGTTCATGATGGTCTCCTGGTGTTGGGGTTTGAGGTAAAGGATTGGCGCCCGGCCGTCAGGCTCAGGCCATATCGAAAAGAAGAATTTCGGTGTCCGCGCCGGCGGTGAGAATGACCTCGGTTTCGCCGCTCACGGCCAGGCCGTCACCGGCCGATGCCGGGGTTTCATTGACCGTGAGCTCGCCCGCCACCACCTGGACCCAGATTTTGCGGCCCGGGGCAGGGTTATGGGTCAGCGACGCGCCGGCACTGATGCGCGCTGCATAAAGGTCGGCGTCCTGATGAAGGGGGAGCGATCCGTCCCGGCCATCCTTCGAGGCGAGCAGGCGCAAAACCCCCTGCCCCGCGTCAAGATCGAAATGCTTTTCCGCGTAGCCCGGGTCGAGGCCATCCTCATCGGGCGCGATCCAGATCTGCAGCAAATGCACGGGCTCGGTATCGGATGCGTTGTATTCGCTGTGGCGGATGCCGGTGCCCGCCGACATATGCTGCACGTCGCCCGGGCGGATCACCGAACCGCCGTCGGTGCTGTCCTTATGGGCCAGCGCGCCCTCGATGACATAGGTGATGATCTCCATGTCGCGGTGGCCATGGGTGGGGAATCCCGCCCCGGGGCGGATCCAGTCCTCGTTGATGACCCGCAGCGGCCCGAAGCCCGTATGCTCGGCATCGTAATAATGGCCAAACGAAAAGCTGTGACGGCTGTCGAGCCAACCGAGATGGGCACTGCCGCGTTCTTTGGCGGGTCTGGTGGTGATCATGGTTTCATCCTCTTGCTATGGGGCCCCCCGGGGGTGTCGGGCGGTGTCCGGTGCCGTTGTGGAGGAATTTAGTTTGTTTATTTAAAACGACAATACTGATATTTATGTACTAACTGTTTCTAATTCACGGACAATAAGCCAATGGACAAACTCGCCGCCATGGAAGTCTTTACCCAGGTCGTCAATGCCGGCGGCTTTTCCGCCGCGGCGCGCCGGATGGGCCTGTCACGCTCCGCCGTTTCCAAGCACGTTGCCGATCTGGAGGCGGATCTCGGCGTCCAGCTGTTGTTCCGGACAACCCGCAGGATGACCCCGTCCGAGGCCGGGCTCGCCTATGTGGAGAGGTGCAGAGCGATCCTCGCCGAGATCGAGGAGACCGAGCGTGCAGTGTCCGACGCAGACCAGCAACCACGCGGGTTGCTGCGGGTCAACGCGCCCATGTCCTTCGGCATCCTGCACCTGGGCCCGGCGGTGGCGGATTTCATGAAGGCCCATCCCGCACTCCAGGTGCAGATGACCCTCGACGACCGTTTCGTCGACCCGGTGTCGGAGGGTTTCGACGTGACCATCCGCATCGCCGATCTCGAGGACAGCAGCCTGATCGCGCGCCGCATCGTTGCCGCCCGCACGGCCATCTGCGCCGCGCCCGATTACCTCAAAGCCCATGGCACGCCGGAGGCGCCCGAGGACCTCCGGCATCACGCCTGCCTGCATTACGGGAACCTTTCCACCGGCATGAATTGGACCCTCACCGGAGCCGACGGTGCCCACCGGGTGCCGATTCAGGCGCGGTTGTGTACCAATAACGGCCAAGTGCTGCGGGATGCGGCACTGGCCGGCTTGGGCGTCTGCGCGTTGCCCACATTCATCGTCGGGCGCGAATTGCAGGCCGGGAGTCTTGGGACCATCCTGCCGGGATACGGTTTCGGCGAAAGCGCCGTCCATGCCCTTTACGCGCCGAGCCGCTACCTTGCTGCCAAGGTGCGGGTGTTCATCGATTTTCTGGTGGCCCGCTTCGGCGACCGCCCCACCTGGGACCTGGTTGAATAGACAGAGAGAGGACATTGTCAGGGTAAATTGGCTTGAGCCTGCTGGCCAGGTTCCCCAACCTCCCGCAATGCGCAATCCGGTTCGTTATGCCAGCCCTCTTATGTCCGCTTTGGGTCATAAGCGGACATAACCTTAACGGCCCAGGGGCCTCGATTTCGCTGTTAACTTAATGTCCGCGTTTAGCCAAAAGCGGACATAAGGTTAGCAAGCCCATAGGCGATATTGACGCCTGAGGTGCGCAGGAACCGTTTGCCATGTCGCTTTCGTTGGAGCGGAGTGAAACCTTAATTCAGCCGGGAATTTTGGTAGCATGCCGATGGCGTTCAAGGTGACGGGATTATGTCGAGCAGTTCCGAAAGTTTTGGCTCACGCACCGTGGTGCTGACGGTCCTCGCCATGTTGGCATTTGCCGCCAATTCATTGCTGTGCCGGCTAGCTTTGGGACAGCAACTTATCGATGCGGCGACCTTTACCTCTGTCAGGGTGGTCTCCGGCGCGTTGACGCTGGGTCTGATCGTGGCTCTTCGCCGGCGCGCTCACCACCGCGGCACGGCCGACTGGCGTACCGCCGCCATGCTGTTTACCTACATGGTCTTTTTTTCCTTTGCCTATATCTCTCTCAGCGCAGGCACCGGCGCGTTGATCCTCTTTGGCGCGGTTCAACTGACGATGTTTATCTTCGCGCTGCGGCAAGGCGAGCACTTCCCATTATTATCTTGGGCCGGACTCTCTCTGGCCATTGTTGGACTGGTCTACCTGGTCTCACCGGGCGTGA
>JAZFWG010000062.1:0-2284 GCA_036448135.1 Alphaproteobacteria bacterium | reverse complement strand
TCACCCGGTTGGCGCCGGCGACCACCGCCTCGACGACGGTTTTGCTCTGGGTATTCATGATCTTAACGGTATCGCCGAGGGCGCCATTCTCGATGGCGCGGCCCTTGGAGGTGAGGATCATGTTGCGGGTCTTGAGTATCATGGTCACCAGGCTGCCTTTGGCGACGACGACGGGCGCCCGAACATCGCCGTTGCGGATGGGCTGGCCGGCGCGCAATCCCCGCCGCGGCGTCTTGCCGATCAGACGGCCTTCATCGACGATGATGTTGCGCCGGACTTTGGCCGCCGGCAGCCTGATCCAGTCGATATCGTCCGTGGTGATGGTCTCGCCCTTGGGCACGCGCCGGTTTAGCACCGGCACCTCGATGACCTTGTAGACGCGTCCGGTGACGACCAGAGAGGTGGCTGAGGGGTGATTGGCGGGCGCCGTTACGGTCGCGGTGAACCGACCGGTTCGCCTTTCATAAGACAGGTTCTGCACGGCCAGGGTCGCCGGGACGCCGATGGGCAGGTGGATCGAGGTCCTGCGGTTGGTGAACTCGACCTCCGATCCCTTTGCGATACCCCGCTTCTCGAGCTCGCTGCGCAGCGCCGCATGGATTTCCTCGCGGCTGATGATCTGGCTGGCACGCTTCACGATCACCCGATCGAACCTGCTTGCCGGCCGCCAGGCGATGCCGTGGGAATAGGCGAAGGAGGCCAGCCGGGTGGCGTTGTAGACCGCGCGGACTCCCGGCGCCGGCGCGTGGGCGATGGCGACCGATGCTTTCTCGCCGATGCCTTCGAAGAGATCGCCGAGGCGCACGAAATCGCCCTTGACGGTCACGACATCCCTGGTCTGGGCGGCGTCGGCGGAAGCCGCCGCGAGGGTGACGGTCAGGGCGGCAATCGCCAACAAGGTCCTCATGCCATGTCTCCTTAAACCGTCGTGGTCAGGGTTTCCAGCATCTCTGCCGCCGTCTGAACCACCTTCGAGTTCATCTCATAGGCACGCTGGGCGGCGATCAGGGCGGTGATCTCGGAGACCACGTTGACGTTCGAGGTCTCGAGGAACCCCTGCAAAACGGTCCCGAAACCGGCGGAACCCGGTGCCGCCGTGGTGGGGAGGCCGGAGGCCGCCGTTTCCTCGAACAGGTTGTCGCCCAGGGCCTTCAGACCCGCCTCATTGGCAAAGGTGGCGAGCAGCAACTGGCCGACGTTGAGGAGGGCCGTCTGGTTGGCGACCTTTGCCAGCACCTCACCGCTGTCGTTGATGGTCACCTCGACCGCGTTACTGGGGATGGTAATGCCGGGCTGCACCGTCAACCCCTGGGGGGTGACGAGGGTGCCGAGGGGCCCGAGCTGGAACGAACCCGCACGGGTGTAGACGACACCGCCGCCGGGCCTTTGGATCTGGAAATATCCCTTGCCCTCGAGGGCAAGGTCGAAATTGTTGCCGGTCTTCATCACGTTGCCCTGTTCGTGGATGCGGTATACCGAGCCGATGGTCACGCCGGTGCCGAACTCGGCGCCGGAGGCGGTGACCGTGCCGCCGGCCGTCGTCGCCGAACCCACCAAGATCTCCGTCTGGTACAGAAGGTCCTGGAATTCAGGCCGCTGTCGCTTGAAGCCGGTGGTGTTCAGGTTGGCGATATTGTTGGCAATGACGTCGACGCTGAGCTGCTGAGCAAGCATTCCCGTCGCCCCGATCTCAAGAGAAGCCATGGAACCACTCCTTCATTTTCTTTCGAATAACGTTCATTCGTTTCACGCTGTCGATTCAGTCCCTAGGGCATGCGCCCCAGCCGCTCGATCGCCCGGCGCTGACGCTGATGTTCCGAATCGACGGCCTTCTGGGCCGCCTTATAAGCACTCATCAAGCTGATCATGCGGGTTATCTCCAGGATAGGCTCGACATTCGAGTCCTCGAGACTGCCCTGGATGACGAAAGATCCGGTTGCCGGCTCGGGGGCGGTCTCGGTCGTGAAAAGCCCGCCGCCGGCTTTCTTCAATCCTTCCGTGGTCGCGAAGCTGACTAACTGAATCTGGTCGAAATCGCCGTTCTTCGCGGACAAGGTGCCATCCCTGGCAATATTGACCACGCCGGCGTCCTCGGAGAAGACGATGGGCTGGTCGCCTTCGCCGAGAACGGGGTGCCCCTGGCTGGTCACGAGCTGACTGTTGATGTCGAGCTGGAAATGGCCATTGCGCGTATAGCGCGGTCCCGCCGGGGTATCGACGACGAAGAAGCCGTCGCCATGGATCGCCACATCCAGGGAATTGCCGGTCCTGGTGAAGCCCCCGG
>JAZFWG010000061.1:0-3385 GCA_036448135.1 Alphaproteobacteria bacterium | reverse complement strand
ACTGGTCTATGTGGAGGACCAAGGATGCATTCACACCGTTGCCGTGACGCTCATGGGTAAGGAGCAGCGAATGTTACCAAGCTTAGGTGTCTCTCTTAAAACCAGCGGCGTCGGCGCCATGGCCCTCGGCGCCATCATCGCCATCATCACCCTTGGTGCCGATGGCGCCCGGGCCGAGCCCACGGTCATCAACTTCACCCAGGTGGGTTGCCAATTCATCGAATCGGAAGGTGGCATCGACCGCGGCTTCACCACCCGCAGCGCCAAGGATTGCGAGCGCATCAATCGCGATACCGCCACAAAGCGCCTGGGCGAGGCCCGGCCCCTGGTGCTGAGGCCGGGCAAATACATCTTCCGCGTCTTCAACAAGAACGTGCCCTATGCGCTCGGTTTTTGGGTTCGCGGCTCAGGGTTCGGGCGGGTGACCCTTCCCAGCGTTTCCGGCGGCGGGCTCGTCCTCGGCAAGACCCAGGATTATGCCATCACGCTTAAGCCCGGCGAGTATGTGTATTCCTGCCCGTTGAACCCGACGCCCGATTACCGGTTGGTGGTCAAGGGCTGAATTCGATCCCGACGATGGCGCGGAGGAAATCCTCGCAAGCCGTGATCTGGTCCCGGGTGACGAACTCGTCGGGCCGGTGGGCATCCTTGATGTCACCGGGCCCGCAGACGATGGTGGGAATGGCGGCTTCCTGATACAGCCCGGCTTCGGTGGCGAAGCTGATGTGCCCCGGCGCGTTGTCGCCGGTGAGCGCCATGGCGCGGTCGGCGATGTCACAATCGGCGATCGGCGCCAGCGCCGGGATCGCCGAGCTCTTTACCCAAGAAAAACCGGTCGCCGGGGAGACCGCGTGCATCTCCGGCGCGAGGGTTTGTTCGGCGAATTCCTTGAGTTCCTTGATCAAATGTTCCGGATCCTGACCCGGCAGGGTGCGGATCTCGAAGTCGAAGGCGCAGGAGCGGGGAACGATATTGAGGGCGGTGCCGCCCTCGATGGTTCCAGTGTGCACCGTGGTGTAGGGCGGATCGAAGCTCGTGTCGAACGGCCCGTCGGATTTGAGGCGCCGGGCCATCGCCCGCAACCGCGCCACCAGTTCGGCGGCGGCCTCCACCGCGTTCACCGCTTTGTCGGTATAGGCCGAATGGCCCTCAAGCCCCAGGACCTCGCAGCGGTAGCTGACCTTGCCCTTGTGGCCGTTGATCACCCGCATCGACGTGGGCTCGCCGACGACGCAGGCTTTGGGCCGCACCGGCAGATGGGCGAAATGTTCCACCAGACTTTGGGCGCCGAAGCATCCCACCTCCTCATCGAAGGTGAAGGCAAAATGCACCGGGGGGCCTTCGCTGCGCTCAACGAACTCGGGCGCCAACGCCAGGGCGGCGGCGATGAAGCCCTTCATATCGCAGGCGCCGCGGCCGAACAACTTGTCGTCACGTTCGGTGAGTGTAAAAGGATCGGACGACCAATCCTGGTCATCGACCGGCACCACGTCGGTATGGCCGGCGAGCAACAGGCCCGGCCGGTCGTTGGCGCCCAGGGTGGCGTAGAGGTTGGCCTTGGCGCCGCCGTCGTCGTGGATCAGGGTCGAGTCGACGCCGAGATCAAAAAGATAGCCGCGGACGAAGTCGATCAATTCCAGGTTGGATTTGTGGCTTACGGTGTCGAACCCCACCAGCCGGCGCAGGAGTTCGAGGCTCGCGGTCATGGCACGAACTGTTCCTTGATGATGCGTTCCTCGAGATTGTGCTCGGGGTCGAACAACAGCGTCATGGTGATGGCGTGGTCCTCGACCACATCGACCTCGGCGACGTCGCGGACCTCGGTATAGTCGGCGACGGCGCTGACCGGGCGCTTGTCGGCCTCGATGATCTCGAAGGTGATGTTGGCGGCGCATGGCAGCAGCGCCCCGTGCCAGCGCCGTGGCCGAAAGGCGCTGATCGGCGTCATCGCCAGTAGCCCGGCGCCGAGCGGGATGATGGGGCCGTGGGCCGAAAGGTTGTAGGCGGTGCTGCCGGCGGGCGTCGCCACCAAGATGCCGTCGCAGATCAGCTCTTCGAGGCGGGTGATGCCGTCGACCTTGATGCGGATCTTCGCCGCTTGGCGGGATTCGCGCAGAAGCGAGACCTCGTTGATGGCGAGCGCTGTATGTTCCTCGCCCGCCGTGGTGCGTACCTGCATCCTCAAGGGATGAAGCTTGACCGTCTCCACCGCGTCGAGGCGCTCTAGCAAGCCGTCATCTGAGTACGCGTTCATCAGGAAGCCGACGGAGCCCCGGTGCATGCCGTAGATCGGCGCCTTGTGATCGATATGGCCATGCAGGGTCTCGAGCATGAAGCCATCGCCGCCCAGCGCGATGATCACCTCGGCCTCGGCCGCGGGCACGTGCTGGTAGGTTTCTTCCAGACACGAAAGCGCGTCCTTGGCTTCCGCCGTGTCCGCCGCCACGAAGGCGATTTTGTTGTATCCCATGATAGCCGGCACCCCGATGACGCCCCTGGGATGACGCCCCAGGAGACAAGGTGCGCCAAGTATACTCATCAAGCGCCGTTACGCCAGTCCGCCCCCCCGGCGGGTTTCTCAAGGGGTTGCCTGTTCATTATGGTTGCCAATATGTGGGGTTATCGTTGCCAATAACATAACCTATGTGTTACAACAGCCAACCTAAAGTTAACAATCAAAGTGGATAAAGTTAACAATGCCACCCCGTAACCGACAAAATCCGCTGGTGCGCGAGTTCATTCTGCGAAATGTTGCTGAACATCCCGGCAACATCAGTTCGCTTGCCGCGAAGCAATTTGGATTATCACGAGTCGCCATCACCCGCTATGCGAAACGCCTGATTGAAGAAGGGCTACTGACGGCAACGGGTAAAACCAGGGCCCGCCGATACGCGTTGAAAAACACTGTCAATTTACGTTTTCGAATAACCGAAATAACCAGGCACTCAGACGAAGATGTTATATGGCGGTTTAGAATACTCCCTGAAATAAGAAATTTAGACCAAAATATAGTGGACCTCTGCCACTATGGATTTACCGAAATGTACAATAACGTCATAGATCATTCTTTAAGTGATGACGCTATAGTTTCGTTTCAGCAAAATTACTGCAAGGTGACTATGCGAATTATTGACAACGGAATCGGTATTTTCGAAAAAATACAAAAGGACTTTAATCTTTCTGATCCGCGCAGCGCCCTACTTGAATTGTCCAAGGGGAAATTAACGTCGGATAAGGAGCGGCATTCTGGCTGGGGTATTTATTTTACCTCTAGAATGTTCGATCTATTTCAGATTGATTCTGGTGACCTTTTTTATTCAAGGGAACGTGAGAGAGACGACGACTGGCTCATAGAAACCGGGGATATTGGAAGACATGTTAATGG
>JAZFWG010000060.1:0-7342 GCA_036448135.1 Alphaproteobacteria bacterium | reverse complement strand
CGGGTCGTGCCGGCGTAGGGAAGGAGCAGCGCGGTTGTCTCCTGAATCCCTACAACGCTATCGCTCCGGATGCCGCAACCCAGGGTGTGAACTCATAAAGGGTTATGGCGCTGGTTTGCCAGGATTGACCCGGTTTTAGGAGCGAGGACGCAGGACATGCTGGGCATATGCAAGAACGAGCGACGCGAAACCGGGTCAATCCCGGCAAATCCCGTAGGGACGGCCCAGGGATCAAGACCGGACGTCGTTGCGAAAAGCTTGAAGTGGCGGACACTGCGGCGCTTTTCGCTCCTAGCCGGTCATGATCCCTGGGCCGCCAGCACCACAACCTTTTATGAGTCCACACCCTAGACGCGATGCAATAGGAGATACCCATGCCAGACGGCACCACCCCCGAAAAATTCTCTGTCACCACCGGTTCGTTTCCAGCGTCGCAAAAAATCCACGTCAAAGGCGATCTTCACGCCCAGATTCGTGTCCCCATGCGCGAAATCACCCTGGAAAGCAAGGACGAGCCCCCGGTTCGGGTCTATGACTGCTCGGGTCCCTATACCGATCCCGAGACCACCACCAATATCCGCGAGGGGTTGGAGCCGTTGCGCCGGGACTGGATCATGGAACGCGGCGATGTGGAGGAATATGACGGGCGCGAGGTCACGGCCCTGGACAACGGCCAGCTTGGGCCGGTCAACAAACCCTTCGTCGAATTCCCGGGCACCAAGCGCCGGCCGCTGCGCGCCAAGCCAGGTAAAACCGTGTCCCAGCTGGCCTATGCCCGGGACGGTATCGTCACCCCGGAAATGGAATATATCGCCATCCGCGAAAACCTCGGCCGCCAGGAGGCAGCCGTTGCGCCGTCCGGTGGCGAGTCCTTCGGCGCCGCCATCCCCAATTTGGTGACGCCGGAATTCGTGCGCGACGAGATCGCCCGCGGCCGCGCCATCATTCCCGCCAACATCAACCACCCGGAAACCGAGCCGATGATCATCGGCCGCAATTTCCTGGTCAAGATCAACGCCAATATCGGCAATTCGGCGGTGACCTCGACCGCGGCGGAGGAGGTCGACAAGATGGTGTGGTCGATCCGCTGGGGCGCCGACACGGTCATGGACCTGTCCACCGGCACCAACATCCACAACATCCGCGAATGGATCATCCGCAATTCGCCGGTGCCGATCGGCACGGTGCCGATCTACCAGGCCCTGGAGAAGGTCGATGCCGCCGAGGACCTGACCTGGGAGATCTACCGCGACACCCTGATCGAACAATGCGAACAGGGCGTGGACTATTTCACCATCCACGCCGGGGTGCGGCTGCCCTACATTCCCATGACCGCCAACCGCAGGACCGGCATCGTCTCGCGCGGGGGCTCGATCATGGCGAAATGGTGCCTCTCCCATCACACCGAAAGCTTCCTCTACACCCGCTTCGAGGACATCTGCGAGATCATGGCAGCCTATGATGTCAGCTTTTCGCTGGGTGACGGCTTGCGGCCGGGGTCCATCTCCGACGCCAATGACGAGGCCCAGTTGGCCGAACTGAAGACCCTGGGCGAATTGACCCAAGTCGCCTGGGACCACGGCGTCCAGGTCATGATCGAAGGCCCCGGCCATGTTCCCATGCACAAGATCAAGGAGAACATGGACTTGCAGCTCGAGGCCTGCGCCGAGGCGCCGTTCTATACCTTAGGGCCGCTCACCACCGATATCGCGCCGGGATACGATCACATCACCAGCGCCATCGGCGCCGCCATGATCGGCTGGTTCGGCACCGCCATGCTGTGTTACGTGACGCCCAAGGAGCATCTCGGCCTGCCCAACCGGGACGACGTCAAGGTCGGTGTCGTCACCTACAAGATCGCGGCCCATGCCTCCGATCTCGCCAAGGGGCTTCCGGCGGCGCAGGTCCGCGACGACGCCCTGAGCAAGGCGCGGTTCGATTTCCGCTGGCGCGACCAGTTCAACCTCTCCCTCGATCCCGACACGGCAACGGATTACCACGACCAGACCCTGCCGGCGGAAGGCGCCAAGGTGGCTCACTTCTGCTCCATGTGCGGGCCCAAATTCTGCTCCATGAGCATCACCCAGGACGTCCGGGATTACGCGGCTGCCGGCATGGCGGAGATGGCCAAGACCTTCCGCGACTCCGGTGGTGAAATCTATCAGGACGAGGACAAGCTCAAGAAATCCGCCCCCAAGCCGCCGCCCGGGACGAGCCCGGCGGCGGAATAGGCCCGGCAATCAGGCGCCCTGTCGCCGGTCCCCTTGACAAAGGGTGGGCCCCGGGGGTTGGCTTGCCCGCATGACCGTCCCGCCCGATGGCGTTTCCTTCGTGGTGCCCGTCTACAACAAGGCGCCATGGCTGCCCGCGGTGCTCACAGCCCTCGGCAACCAGCGCGGTGGTTTCGCGCGCGAGTTCATCTTCATCGATGACGGCTCCAGCGACGATTCCCTTGCCATCCTTCGTGATCTCACCCGCGATTGGGACGACACCACCGTCATCACCCAGGACAACCGGGGCTCCGCCCATGCCACCAACCGCGGCATCGAGGCGGCGCGCCATCCCTTCATCAAGTTCTGCGACGCCGATGATTTGCTGACCCGCGACGGCACGCATCTTCTGCTTGAGGCCTTGAGCGCAAGCGATGCCTGCCTCGCCTATGGCAATCGGAAAACCTATGTGGACCTAGCGGGAATCGATGCCGGTACCGACCTCGACCCGCCGGCAGAGACGGCCCCAGAGACGGCCAAGGTGACGGTCATGGCGGCGCCGATGCGCGCGGCGCTGCGCAATTCTCTGTTCAATCCGAGCCAGCTTTTGGTTCGCAGCGAAAGTGTGCGCGCCGTCGGCGGCTGTGATGAGCGCATCGTCTATTCCCAGGAATATTCCCTAACCTTGCGCCTGGCGCGGCGCTGGCCGTTCCTTAAGCTCAACCAGCTGGTGGCGCTGGTTCTTGGCGAGGGTCCGGGACGGCTTTCGGGCAACATGGCGCGGCAGCTGCAACGGGTCACCCTTGCCTGTGCCAATTTCCTCGAGGACTGCCCCGACATCGGCCCGGGTCTTCGGCACTTCGCCTGCCGCCGCGCCGCCGGGCGGGCCTGGAAATGGCGCCGCCGCATCCATGGCGCCGGCCTCGCCTCGCCCTGGTTCTGGCGCAATCTCGGCAGTTATATGCCCCTGGACCGCGACGCCCCCGCCTTCATCCGCGCCTGCGCCCGCGCCTTCGATGGCGGCGACGCCCTTTGACCGACTATTCCCGCAAATTCTACGACGACCTTGGCAACACCGCCCTACCCTCGGCGCGGCGGATCGTTCCCATCCTTCTCGAGCTTTTGGCGCCGGCGAGCGTCATCGACGTCGGCTGTGGAGACGGGTCCTGGCTTTCGGTGTTCCGCGAGAACGGCGTCGAGGACGCCTTCGGATTGGACGGCGATTGGGTCGATGACAACCAGTTGAAAATCCCGGCGCAATGCTTTCGCCGCACGCGGCTGGACCAGCCGTTCCGCATAGAGCGCCGCTTCGACATTGCGCTTTGCCTCGAAGTCGCGGAACATCTGCCGGAAACCAGCGCCCGCGAATTCATCTCACAATTGACCACCCTGGCGCCCATCGTGTTTTTCTCTGCGGCGATTCCCTTTCAGGGCGGCCTCCATCATGTCAATGAACAGTGGCCGGACTATTGGGCAGGTCATTTCGAATCCCATGGCTACCACGCCATCGACACCATTCGCCCACGGATATGGAATGATCCGGAGGTCACCTGGTGGTACAAGCAAAACGCCCTGCTGTTCGCCACCGACGACGCCATTAGCGGCAATGACAAGCTCAAACAGGCTTGGCGCGCGGCGCCGCGAGGGCCCTTGTCCCTGGTTCATCCGGAAAAATTCCTCCATGTGGCCAAGTTGAAAAAGCCTGGATTTGGTAGCTGGATCAAGATGGGGCCCCGGGCCCTCAAACATAGTCTCAGCCGGTGTTTCCATCGCCTGCGCGGCGAATAGGCCAGACTGAGACCGTAGGGATAGGTGAGATGTGCGGCATCGCTGGCTTTCTTGATCCCACCCGACGGGCGGCGGCGGAGGCCCTGGAAAAGACCGCCGGGCGCATGGCGGCGACGCTGGTCCACCGCGGGCCCGACGATGACGGGGTCTGGGCCGACGCCGAGGCGGGGCTGGGTCTGGGACACCGCAGGCTTTCTATCCTCGATCTCTCAGCCGAGGGCCGCCAGCCCATGACGTCGGCGGACGGCCGCCATGTCCTGGTCTTCAACGGCGAGATCTACAATCACCACGACATCCGCGCCGCCCTCGACGGCGAAAGTGACGCACCCCGATGGCGCGGCACCTCGGACACCGAAGTCATGGTCGAGGCCATCAACCGTTGGGGGCTGGACCGGGCGCTCGAGGCCTTTAACGGCATGTTCGCATTCGCGGTGTGGGACCGGCGCGAAAGCACCCTGATGCTGGCCCGCGACCGGCTTGGGGAAAAGCCGCTCTATTACGGCTGGAGCCGCGGCGTTTTCCTGTTCGCCTCGGAATTGAAGGCGCTGGCCCAACACCCGGCGTGGCGGGGCGAGATCGACCGCGGCGCCCTGGCGCTCTATCTGCGCCATTCCTTCGTGCCGGCGCCCCATTCGATCTTCAAGGGCATCGCCAAGCTGTTGCCGGGCCATGCCCTGACATTGGCGGCAGACGGAGGCGAGGACGCCCAGCGCATCGCACCCTACTGGTCCGCCCGCTTACGTGCCGAACAATCGGCGGCTGATCCCTTCTGCGGCAGCGACGCCGATGCCATAGATGCCCTTGATGGGCTCATCACCAGCGCGGTCGCACTGCGCATGGAGGCCGATGTACCGGTCGGCGCCTTTCTGTCCGGCGGCATCGATTCGTCCGCGGTGGTCGCCGCCATGCAACGGGTGGCCAAGCGGCCGGTCGCCACCTTCACCATCGGGTTCTTTGATGCCGCCTTCAACGAGGCCGAACATGCCTGCGCCGTTGCCAGCCATCTCGGCACCGAGCACACCGAGATTTATGTCGGCGAGCGCGATGCCCTCGATATCGTGCCCAAGCTCGCCACGGTCTATGACGAGCCCTTCGCCGATGTCTCCCAGATCCCGACCATGATGCTGGCGCGACTGACCCGCCGCCATGTTACCGTCGGGCTTTCGGGCGATGGCGGCGATGAATTGTTCGGCGGCTATGGCCGCTATCAGGATGCGGCGCGGCGCTGGCACCGGGCACGGATGCTGCCGTCGCCCTTGCGCGCCGGGTTGAGATGCGCCGCCCACCACCTTCCCGCCGACGCGCTGAATTCCGGCTTTGGGTGGCTTGGAACCGTGTTGTCGAAGCGCCGCCGCCCCAGCCGCCCCGGCGACCGCTTGCAAGCCAGGCTGATGAGCTACGGCGCCGCCGACGCCATCGACTGCTACCGTCCCTGGACCATGCATTGGCGCGGGGCACGCACGCCGGTCATCGGCGCCGGCAACCTTGCCACCGCCTTCGACGACGACTTACGCCGCGCGCCGTTTGCCGACGCGGTGAATTCCAACATGTTCATGGATGCCGAGAGCTATCTTCCCGACGATTTATTGGTCAAGATCGACCGCGCAACCATGGCCCATGGACTGGAGGCGCGGGCGCCGCTGTTGGACCACCGCATCGCCGAATTCTCCTGGCGCCTGCCGGCGGCGATGAAAATCCGCAACGGCGAGGGCAAGTGGCCGCTGCGCCAGGTGCTCTACCGTTCGGTGCCGCGGAACCTGGTCGACCGCCCCAAGATGGGCTTCGATGTGCCGGTGGGCCCGTGGCTCAATGGCGCCCTTGGGGACTGGGCCGAGGATTTGCTCGACGAGGGCAGGCTCAAACGCGAAGGCTTCTTCGATCCCGCCCCCATTCGCCAGCGCTGGCAAGAACACCGCGCAGGCGTGCGCAATTGGCGCACCGAGCTCTGGGACGTTTTGGTGTTCCAATCCTGGTATGAGCAGTGGCGGGGGACGCTTACCGTCTAGGGACTTTTCATCTGGAGTAGGCGAGATTGGCGATCAGCCACTTTTCCGCCTGGGCCACCGCCACCCCGCGGCGCCGCGCATAGTCTTCCACCTGGTCCTGGCCGATGCGGCCGACGCCGAAATACCGCGCCTCCGGATGGGCGAAATAATAGCCCGAGACCGACGCCGCCGGCATCATGGCGAAGCTTTCGGTCAACGCGATGCCGGCGTTGGGTTCCGCCGCCAGCAGGGCGAACAATTCCGGCTTCTCCGAGTGGTCAGGGCACGCCGGGTAGCCCGGCGCCGGACGGATGCCGCGATATTTCTCACCGACCAGGGCCGCGTTGTCCAAATCCTCGTCGCTTGCATAGGCCCAGAACTCGGTGCGCACGCGCTGATGCATGCGCTCGGCCAGGGCCTCGGCGAGGCGGTCGGCCAGGGCCTTGAGAAGGATGGCGCTGTAGTCGTCATGATCGCGCTGGAATTCCTCGAGCTTCTCCTCGATGCCGAGGCCGGCGGTGACGGCGAATGCGCCCACATGGTCGGCAATGCCGCTTTCCGCCGGCGCCACGAAATCCGCCAGGCAGAAATTGGTGCCGCCCGCGGATTTCCGCATCTGCTGGCGCAGGAAATGCAGGGTGGCTTTGGTTTCGGCGCGGCCGTCGTCGTCATAAAGGGCTATGTCGTCGCCATTGACGGTGTTGGCGGCAAACAAACCGATGACGGCCTTGGCGCCGAGCCAGCGGTTCTCGATGATCTCGGCCAGCATGGTTTCGGCATCGGCGAACAAATTCCGCGCCGCCGCGCCCACGGTTTTATCCTTGAGGATATCGGGATAGCGCCCGGCGAGTTCCCAGGTGCGGAAGAACGGGGTCCAGTCGATCACCGGAACCAGTTCGCCTAGATCATAATCACCGAACACCTTGAGGCCGAGGAAGCCGGGCTTGGGTGGCACATAGCCCGACCAGTCGATGGCGTGGTTGTTCTCCCGGGCCTCGGCCAGGGGAAGCCGGCGGTCGCCAACGCCGCGGTCGCCATAGTTTTCCCGGACCTCGGCATAGTCCTCGGCGACCGAGGACACGAACGGATCCTTCAATTCGTCGCTCATGAGGTTGCTGGCGACGCTGACGGCGCGTGATGCATCGAGCACATGGACCGTCGGGCCAATGTAGTTGGGGGCGATCTTGACCGCGGTATGGACCTTCGATGTGGTGGCGCCGCCGATCAGCAGGGGAATCTCCAGGCCTTCGCGCGCCATTTCACTGGCGATGACGGTCATTTCCTCCAGCGACGGCGTAATCAGGCCGCTAAGGCCGATGATGTTGACCTCTTCCTTCCTGGCGGTCTCGAGGATCTTGG
>JAZFWG010000059.1:0-3108 GCA_036448135.1 Alphaproteobacteria bacterium | reverse complement strand
AGGCCCAAATCGGCGCTCGAGCATGGCGACGAAATCAAGGGCATCGGGTGTAAGGATCTCGTCATATCGCGGCTTCATGTCGCCACGGATCTCAACGCCTGCCGATTGCGCGGGCATGTCTTCGCCGGTGGCGCCCACTGATTCTTGCGTCATTTCTCCCTCACTCTAAATCTCTTCACTTGGGCCAAATCTCTTCATCCGGGCGCCAGTGCAGGTTTTGAAACGGAGCACGCTCGCCTCTCGCGCCCAAACGCGACTCCGGGCGCCGTCCGCTGGATGCAGGCGGCGTCGAAGACAAGTTCCGATGGCATGGCCGGGATTTGGTTGGCAGACCGGCTTCCTGGAATAAGCGCGAACCCGCAGAGGCCGGCCGCGAAACCACGGAACTTAGAGCCATTCAAAGGTAATATTGTTACGCTTTTATCCTTTTGTCAATAATAAACTTACATATTCTATCGTATAAACGTAATTTATTTGCGTATCGCCGTCCAGCCGATGGCCGCATATGACGCCGGCTTGGCGGCCGTGATCGGCTCGACGGCCCGCCGAGGAGGGGTATCGACGCCGATTGCAAGGCCGTTGTTTGCTTCCCGCCCTTGCACCGGGACAGGGTATCGCCTTGGCGCCATCAGGGACGGACCGGGACCGGCCCGCCGTTTGCCAGCGACGTCCGCGCGGCTTCGGCGAGGACCAGCGCCATGCGCCCGTCCACCGGGCCGGTAAGCGGCGTCGCCTTGCCCTTGACGCAGGCGATGAAGTGATCGAGCTCGGCCTTGTAGGACTCGGCATAGCGTTTGAGGAAGAAGGTCAGCGGCTTGTCGGCGACGATCCCGTCGGTGGTGGAGAGTTCGACCGATGTCGGGGTCAGGTTCCCGGCCCGCAACATGCCCTTGGCGCCGAACACCTCGATGCGCTGATCGTAACCGTAGACCGCGCGCCGGCTGTTGCTGATCTGGCAAAGCGCGCCGGAAGCGAAGCTGAGCACCACCGCCGCCGTATCGACATCGCCCGCCGCGCCGATGGCGTCGTCCACCAGGCAACTCGCGGCGGCGAAAACCTCGGTCGGGTCCTCATTCATCAGCCACCTGGCCATGTCGAAATCATGGATCATCATGTCGCGGAATAGCCCGCCCGAGACCTTGACATATTCGATCGGCGGCGGTGCCGGATCGCGGCTGGTGATCGCGACCTGCTCGATGGCGCCGATGCGCCCGGCCCTGAGCTCAGCGTGGAGGGCGGCGAAGGAGGGATCGAACCGCCGGTTGAACCCGATTTGCATCATCACGCCCGCGGCTTCGACCTCCGCCAGACAGTCGTCCACCCGCGCAAGCTCAAGGTCGATGGGTTTTTCGCAGAAGATCGCCTTGCCGGCCCTGGCGGCGGCGATGACGAGATCGGCGTGGGTGTCGGTGGAGCTGGCGACGATCACCGCGTCGACCGTTTCATCATTGAGGGCTTGGCCGGCGTCGGCGATCTTGGCGCCATGGCGCTCGGCGATGGCGTTGGCGGCGTCCTTACTCACGTCGACGATGTAGCGCAACTCGGCTTCGGCGTGGGCGGCGACATTGGCGGCGTGTATCTGGCCGATGCGTCCGGCGCCGAACTGGCAGATGCCGATCATTCATTTTCTCCTTCTGAACTGTCGTGGTCATGGAGCGGGCGTGGTCGTTGAGCGGGAAAATGCCCGAACCTGCGGCGCTTGTCCGGGCAAAAGCGAATGTCTATTCTAGTACAGGCGATGGTGAAATTCTGTCTACTTTCATTTATCTAATATCGGCATTTATCTAATATCGGCATTTATGTAATATCGGATCGCGGCGAAGCCGAGGCTTACGCCACGCCGATGGGAGGCCCAGAACCGTGACCCTGCATCTTACCGGACACCGGGACGGCTTCGGTCCGGGATTGACCGAGATCACCCGCCTCGATGACAGCGAGGACGCCACCGGCATCGCCCTTGCGGTGCTCAAACTCAGCCCCGGCGAGACCTTTGAGGAAACGCCCGAGGTTGAGACCGCCTGGCTGTTGATGGCGGGCAAGGCGACGGTGACGGTGGCGGGCACGGAAGCGGCGTTCGAGCGCCACTCGCTGTTCGACGAGAGCGCGTCCTGCGTCCATGTCTCGGCCGGTGAGGCGGTCACCATCGCCGCCGACGCCGATGCTGAGTTCACGGTTTACGGCACCGCCAACCGCAAACACTTCGAGGCCCGTATCTTCCACCCCGATGACGTGCCCAACGAGCACCGCGGCAAGGGACAGGTGGGGGGCGCGTGCTATCGATTCGTGCGCACCATCTTCGATGGCTCCAACTCCGACGCCAACGCCCGGTTGGTCCTCGGCGAGGTCATCACCATGCCCGGCCGCTGGTCGAGCTACCCGCCGCACCATCATCCGCAGCCGGAAATCTATCACTATCGCTTCACCGAGCCCCAGGGGTACGGTCATGCCGAGCTCGGCGAGGCCGTGCACAAGATCAGGCAGTACGACACCGTCAAGATCCTCGACGGTGTCGATCATGCCCAATGCGCGGCGCCGGGCTACGGCATGTATTATTCGTGGGTGATCCGGCACCTGCCGGGCAACCCCTACACCGTGCCCGAGTTCACCGCAGAGCATGCCTGGACCATGGGCAAGGGCGCCGGGATGTGGTCCCCCGCCGGGCTCGCGGAGGATGGCTGAACGGCCGCTGGACGTGCTCGGTCTCGGGCGCCGGTGATAAGGCTTAAGGGAGGGCAACCATGGGCACGGTCCGCTTGACGATGGCGCAGGCACTGGTGCGTTACCTCTGCGCCCAGCGCACCAATGTGGACGGCGCCGACGTCGCGCTGTTCGCCGGCGTCTTCGCCATTTTCGGCCACGGCAACGTCGCCGGTCTGGGCGAAGCGCTTTACGGCGTGCGCGAGGCATTACCGACCTATCGCCCCCATAACGAGCAAGCCATGGCCCATGCCGCCATCGCCTACGCCAAGGCGTCGAAGCGGCGGCGCATGATGGTGTGCACGACCTCGATCGGTCCCGGCGCCACCAACATGATCACGGCGGCGGCGGTGGCCCATGTCAACCGCCTGCCGGTGCTGTTCCTGCCGGGCGACATCTTCGCCAACCGCC
>JAZFWG010000058.1:0-2164 GCA_036448135.1 Alphaproteobacteria bacterium | reverse complement strand
TAATATATATAGTTTATTCTGAACGGGCCGGGCCCGTTTGGGATTTTCGCTGTCCGCACAGACCCGGTCCCCAAATATCACCATTGACGGCGCTTGGTGGTGGCGAAACGGGATAGGCACACCACCCCCCTTGTGATATGAATTATGGTTAACAAACACAGGGAGCGGATACATGGACCAAGAGGAAACCATCGCCGCCATTCTTGCCGCGGCGTTGATCCGAAATTCGCAAGTCATCGGGGCCGAAACCGCGGTCGAACTCTACGAGAAATGCCTCGCCGATCTGCGCTCGAAAGATGAGGCTTCACCGGCCGAAGAAGCTGCAGTGCGCCGCGTGGCGTGATCCCAATTTAACGGCCGGCTATTCGAGATTGAGGGGGTAAACCCCGATTTTGGCCGCCCCCAGGCCCCCGGGGCCATAGGTGCGGTGGCTTTATAGCCCGCGTCCCTGCAATTCCATGGTCAATGCGGCGTACACGGCGCCGAGTTCTTGGCGATCCTTTTCCGAGCCCGTGGCCTCGGCCTGTTGCAGCATGGCCACAATGGTACGGAGCAGCTTCTGGAGCTGTCCGGTATTCAAATCCTTAAAAGCTTCTTTGACGTTCATTGGTGTTTCCAGCGCGGGGTGAGGACCGGCGCCATCCCGTAACAGTGACGATAATGGCAAAAGGTTAACGTTTCTTTTCAATGCCTTCCAGTTGCTTCTTAAATTTTTGGCAAGGGTCGGCGTTGTCGTGCCGGGCCGTGAACCACACGAAATCGAAGGGCGGTGCCTTGGCCCCGAACCGTTCGCCATAGGCGGCGGGGTCGTTGTGGCCTTGCCCGGCTTCGATCAGGCCAAGGGTCACGACGCTTCGGCCCGGCGCCATGTGGGCAAGGTGCATGGGCACGCCCCGGTCGCGGCGCGCATGGCCGGTGCCGGTGACCAATATGACGCCATCGAGACGCCCTGCCGCCCCCAGCGCTTTGGCCACCGAGCGGGCCAGATGGGCGTCCCGGGCCCGTTGGACCGCGACCATGGACCCTGTACGGTCCCGGGGCAGATAGCCGCAATGGCTTTGGAATATATCATCGGTCATGGCGGCGCGCATGGCGGGGGGCAAGGGACGGCCGAGACCGAGGCGGGAGACCACATCCGGCGCCAGGCCGCCATATCCCTTGCCGTAGATGGTCATGACCGTTGCCCGCGATAGATCGGCGGCAATGATGGGTAGCCCCGTGTCCAGGGCGGCCTGGGCTATGGGCCGGTAGTGCCGCCACCGGGGCCAGCCCCGCTTCGACCACCCGGTGGCGGGCCCGAGGCCGGCGCCGTCCCTTGGAGCCTTGGCCAGATGTTTGGCGATCAGGGGGGCGTGGTCGGCGGTGAACATCTCGAATGCAACCGCGAGCTTGCGGCCCTGCGCCAACAAGGCACGGGTGATCCATGCCTGGAGGCGGTGGTGGTCGGCATTGTCGTGCTTTTCGCCCAGCAGCACGAATTCGGCTTTCGCCAAGGCCGCGATCAGCGCCGCAGGTTGCACGAATTGTCTGGCCGCCGGCTGCCACAGACGGCCGGCGAGGGGGTGGGCGCGTCCAAATCGCGATGCCCAGTCCGCCACCGGTGGTTCGCCCACGGTTATGGGATTGGGGGCTTCCTTGGCGTGGGCCGTGGCCCGACAAGCACCAAGGGCTAGTACAGCCACCAACACCGTCATTGCCGCCGCCGGGAGTGTGTGCGGTTTGTGCTTGCCCCAGAATTTCATCTCGATAAGATCACATTGTAAAGAATCGCGGCCGGTCGGTCCCGATGAATGGGGTGCGGCCACCATAAGCCACGATACCCTCTAATGAACAGGGAGAGGCACATGTCAACCAGCTTTAAGGCAATCATATCGGGGGTCGTCGCCGTTGTCGTCGTCGCCGCCATTTTCTTCTACGTGCAGAAGGAAGAGGTGGTAGAGGACACCATCGTTCTCGGCGCTGCGGTCAGTTTGACCGGTAAATATTCCACCAATGGCAACCACACCAAAAATGGCTATAACCTGGCGGCGAAACTCATCAACGACATGGGCGGCGTTAAGGTCGGGGGCAAATCCTATAAGCTAGAGATCAAATATTATGATGATGAATCTACCCCAGCACGTGGCGCCCAGCTTGCCGAGCGGCTGATCAAGCAGGACGGCGT
>JAZFWG010000057.1:0-2139 GCA_036448135.1 Alphaproteobacteria bacterium | reverse complement strand
GCTCGACGGGCCGGCCGCGCTGGTGCTCTCCGACATGGCGGCGCCGGCGACCGGCCACGCGGACACCGACCACCTGCGCGTCATGGCGCTGGCCGAGGCGGCCTTCGACTTCGCCGCGGAGGTGCTTGGCCCCGGCGGGGTCTTCGTGGTCAAGGTCCTGCAGGGCGGCACCGAACCCGCGTTGCTGAACCGCCTGAAGCAGGCCTTCGCCAAGCAGCGCCACGTCAAGCCGCCGGCCAGCCGGGCCGATTCGGCCGAGATGTACCTGGTGGCCACCGGGTTCCGGGACCGGTGACCTTAACCACTCGGGCACCCCTTCAGCCCAGGATTTCTGCCATTTTGGAGCCGCCCTCTCAAGCCGCCTGCCAATTTAGCACCGAACGTAGCACCGAAAAAAAGCTCGGCGCTATGGCCGGGTACTGAGGCGGTAGGGGAGGGCAGGCTATTCGGCGGCGGCGGACATCAACCTGTCGAGCAGGCCGATACCGGCGCCCGTACCGTTGGGACCGTTTAACCGAGCGGCTCTCGGACACAGAAATGGACGAGTTAGACGACTTCTGGCGCTACCGGCACCAGGCCCACGAGCGGGCTTCAATCTTGCGACGATTGTCGGCATAGCATCGCTGCGCCTAAGCCATGGGCGCACGCACTCGGCCGGCGGCTGACCCGCGCCACCCCGCCGCCGGTCTATTTCTTGAGAGTCACCGGTCTATTTCTTGAGAGTCAAATGACGCAGCCGCCCCTTGCCGTCGACCGCGCCACCGTCACCTGGCAAGGCCCTGGCGAGCCTATCGTGGTGTTTTGGTATGTCAGTCGTTCGTGGTTGCGCAATCTTAATCTTACACGCAGACCCGGCGCAGGCTCGGGGGGCCGTCGTTGGTGGGGTGGCAATGGCAATGGCGGAAACGGGGGCAATGAGGGCAACGGTGGGTCACATGTGATGGTGAACGTCCGGCCCGGGTCACCTTCGGACTATCGGCACCGCCATCCTGAGAGTCCGCGCCTGGGGGTGGAGCAGATCTAATTCACAGGGAAGCGGACATCGCGGCTGGAAGGTCCGGCCCACCCGCAATCTTGGTTGTAATAAAGGATGGCGGCGCTACCTCGCAACAGTGCCGATGTTAGGTGGCACCGGCGCCCCGCTCCGGCGGGGGTTGTTCTTTGTTATGCGTTGAAATTTGGTCGAATATTCATCAGATTATTCTATTGTAAGGGCTCAACCAGGGGATTTAGTGTTATGATTGAATCCGGAATGTTTCTGGCAAGGCTCTGGAATGACGAGAGCGGCGTTTCCGCGGTCGAATATGTGCTGTTGCTCGCGCTCGTCGGGTCCACCGTCATCATCGGCGCCTCGTTTCTGGGCCAGGAAGTCGGGTTACAGTTGGATGAGACGGCGACGTGCATCCAGGCCGGAACTAACTGTGTTCCGGGTTAATTAGACCGGGGCATATATATCCCGGCGGCTGGGGTGTCTCGACCGCGGGGCTGTTGGCCTGCCGCCTCACGCCCCCACATTTCCGCCATGCCTTTGCTGCCCATGCCCGGCGCCGCCGCCGAAAGCGAACACGAGCAAGCCCGCCGGCATCCCGAGCGCGAGACCCTAGAGTTGGCCACGGCCGGCGCCGCCAAGGTGCTAGGCCCAGATCACGGCGTCACCCAGGCGCTGGCCAAGGCGGCGACCACCATGGCCAAGGCCAATCTGTGGTGGGCGCGGTTGGCGCTCAAGACGCTGCGCAGGAACCAGCGCCGGGCGATTGCTGAGGTGGGGGAAGACTGGGGCGGCGAGGTCTTTCTTAACACCGAATTTGGCACCGAAACCACCCGGACGGGAAGATACGCGGCGGACAGGACGATAGGGCGCGGACGAACCGAAACGCATTCCGGGACCGGTCCAAGGCCAGGGGGCGGGCCAGGGGGCGGGCCAGGGGGCGGAACGGAGGTTTGAATGCGCCCGAAAATCCGGGGATTCCCGCGTCCTGCCGGTGCCTTAATCAGCTTGGCTTTGCGGGTGTGATGTGTATGATGCGGCGCCATTCACCGATTCGGGGAGTGGCATGGAAATTCGCGAAGCTCTGACGTTCGACGACGTTCTGCTCGAGCCTGCAGAATCCGCCATCCTGCCCCATCAAGCCAACACTG
>JAZFWG010000056.1:0-2826 GCA_036448135.1 Alphaproteobacteria bacterium | reverse complement strand
GCGGACCGGGGCTGCCGGTTCTGCGCCGCGCCCCTGGTTCAAAGCTTCGTCGATCTGGGGGCGATGCCGCCCGCCAACTATTATCTCAGGCCCCGCGACCTGGCGTGCGCCGAACCGTGCTATCCGCTGCACGCCTATGTCTGCGGCAACTGCCATCTGGTCCAGCTCGAGGCCTTCCAGACCCCCGAACAGCTGTTCTCGGATTACGCCTATTTCTCGTCCTATTCGCAAAGCTGGCTACGCCATGCCGAGACCTTCGCCACGGCCACGACCCAGCGGTTCGGCCTCAAACACACCAGCCAAGTCATCGAAGTCGCCAGCAACGACGGTTATCTGTTGCAGTATTTCAAGGCCCAGGGCATCCCCGTGCTCGGCATCGAGCCGGCGGCCAATGTCGCCAACGTCGCCGAGCACAAGGGCATCCCCACCCTGGTCAATTTCTTCGGCATCGCCACCGCCACCGCGCTCGCGGCCCAAGGACGCCAAGCCGATCTCCTGATCGCCAACAATGTCCTTGCCCATGTTCCCGACCTCAACGATTTCGTCGCCGGTCTCCGCATCGCCCTCAAGCCAGAAGGCGTCGTCACCATCGAATTCCCCCACCTTAAGCGGCTGATGGAACTCAACCAGTTCGACACCATCTATCACGAGCATTTCTCCTATTTCTCGCTGCTGACCGCCGAGCGCATCCTCGGCAAACACGACCTGGCCTTGTTCGACGTGGAGGAACTCACCACCCATGGCGGCTCGTTGCGCCTCTACGGCCGCCATGCCGGCGCCGGCATCGGCCAGAGCGAGACCCTGATCCGCCTCAAGGCGGAAGAGACCGCGGCGGGTCTCGATGACATCGGCAGCTACATGGATTTCGCCGAAGGTGCCCGGCACACCAAGCGCGCCCTTCTCCGCTTCCTCATCGAGGCCAAGGGGGAGGGAAAATCCATCGCCGCATACGGGGCACCGGCCAAGGGCAACACCCTGTTGAACTATTGCGGCATCCGTGGTGATTTCCTCGACTATACGGTCGACCGCAACCCCCACAAGCAGGGGCTGTATCTGCCCGGTACCCGCATCCCCATCCTGGCCCCGGAACGGATTTTCGAGACCAAGCCCGATTATGTGCTGATCCTGCCGTGGAACCTCAAGGACGAGATCATGGAACAAATGGCGGCAATCCGCCAATGGGGCGGACGCTTCGTGGTCCCGATCCCCGAAGTCGAGATCCTGCCATGAAGTTCTTCGATACCGATATCGAGGGCGTCGTGGTGATCGACCCCGACCCCATCGAGGACGACCGCGGTTTCTTCGCCCGCACCTGGTGTGCCCGGGAATTCGAAGCCCGGGGCCTCAACCCGAACCTGGTGCAATGCAGCACCTCGTTCAACCGCCAAAAGCACACCCTGCGCGGCCTGCATTACCAACTGCCGCCCCACGCCGAAACCAAGTTGGTGCGCTGCATCACCGGCAAGATCTACGACGTCGCCGTCGATCTGCGCGCCGGATCCCCCACTTATGGCAAATGGACCGCCGCCGTGCTCAGCGCCGAGAACCGGCATATTCTTTATATTCCAGAGGGTTGCGCCCATGGTTTCCAGACCCTAGTGCGCAATTGTGAGGTGTTCTATCAGATCTCGGCCTTCTACACCCCCGACGCCGCGCGTGGTATGCGCTGGGACGACCCCGATATCGGCATCGACTGGCCCGAATGCCGCAAACCCATCACGTCGGAGCGCGACCGCTATTTTCCCAGCCTGGCCGACATCACCCCGGTCGAAGTCAAAAAGGCGGCGTAAGCGTTCCGTGCCACTCTAGAACTGTGGGAGTGTGATTAAGGTTTGTCGCACCAACGGCGCCACAATCGGCGGTAGGTGGCCTCCATATCCCTGGCGAAGCCGGCTGCGTCACAAAGTGGTGACGCGGCGAGACGCTGGCGCATGGAGGCACGCAGGGTGTCCAAATGGTCCAGCTTGCCCGCCAGATCCCTGGCCTTGGCGACATATGCGTCCACCGTGTCCGCGATCAGATGTGGCATTCCCACTTCCGTCAACAGACTGGCGCCGATCCGCCCCGCGGTGCGGTCGGCCCGAAGCGTCACCACCGGCACCCCCATCCACATGGCCTCACAGGTCGTCGTGGTGCCGTTATAGGGAAAGGTGTCGAGGGCGATGTCGATGCGTGCATAGTTTTCGAGATGCTCTCGCGTCGTCGGCGCATCGGCCAAGAGCTCCAGCCGGTCTTCGTCAATGCCATGTTCGGAAAAGGCTTGGCGGCACCGTGCGCGCATGTCCTCGATGTGTTTCGGGCTTTTGATCACCATGCGGCTCCCGGGCACTTCGGTCAGGATCCGCGCCCAGGCCGAAATCACTTCGGCTGTGACCTTGCCGAGGTTGTTGAACGAGCCGAAGGTGATGGCGCCGGTTTCCCGGGCGGGCAGGTTGGTGACTTGGGGACAATCCGAAGGCGGCTTATAACAATGAAAGCCGCGGGGCAGCCGGATCAAGTCTTCGCTGAAATAGGGGTCGCTGACACCATCGGGATCGGCGATGGCGTCGGTCAGGCGGCAATCCATCGCCCCAAGCCCGGTGCTTCCCGGATAGCCGAGCCAGGTGATCTGGACCGGCGCCGGGGACAATGCGAACACATCCAACCGGTTGCCCTTGGTGTGGCCGGCAAGATCGACCAGGATATCGACGCCGTCGCGCTCGATGTGTTGGGCGATATCCCTCGCGCTTCGCCCCACCGTCGTGCACCAGCCGTCGCTCATGGCTTTCAGGCGCCCCGTGGTCCCGTCGGGATCGGTGACCTCGGCATAACAGATGGCCTTGACCG
>JAZFWG010000055.1:0-2719 GCA_036448135.1 Alphaproteobacteria bacterium | reverse complement strand
ATAAGCATGACAACCACTCACGGCGCGGCCTTATCATCATGGTGGGGAAACGCCGGCGGTTGCGGGACTATCTCAAGCGCAAAAACGAAGACCGATACGCCACATTGATCAAAGGCCTGGGGTTACGCCGTTAGGCCGTGGTCGTGTGCAACCGCCGCGTCCGGTGACGAGGCGGGAGACGCAGTCGTGTCAATCCGAGACATCTTCGGTGCCGCAGCAAAACCCGCGGCAAAGGAAACGTTGGAAGATAGATGGAAAATAACAGCGGCGTGTTCGTCATAGGGGCGCACGCGCCATGGAAGGAAGATAAATATGTTTGATATTATCAGGAAAGAACTTGATTTGGGCGGCCGCAAGCTGGTCATGGAGACCGGAAGAATGGCCCGCCAGGCCGATGGCGCGGTACTCGTCACCTATGGCGAGACCACAATCCTGTGCACCGCTGTCGCCCAGAAGGTAGCGAAGCAGGGGATCGACTTTTTCCCGCTGACGGTCAACTACCAGGAAAAGACTTTTGCCGCGGGCAAGATTCCGGGAGGGTTCTTCAAGCGTGAAGGCCGTCCCAGCGAGAAGGAAACCCTGACCTCGCGCCTGATCGACCGGCCGATCCGGCCCTTGTTTCACCCCAATTTCCACAATGAAACCCAGGTCATCTGCACGGTGATCAGCCACGATCTGGAAAACGATCCCGACATCCCCGCCCTGATTGGCGCGTCGGCGGCGCTCACCATCTCCGGCATCCCCTTCATGGGGCCGATCGCCGGCGCTCGGGTCGGCTATATCGACGGCGAATATGTGCTCAACCCCAAAATCGACGAGATGCCCGATTCCAAGCTCGACTTGGTGATGGCGGGCACCGCCGAAGGGGTCTTGATGGTCGAATCGGAGGCGGGCGAGCTGTCGGAACAGGTCATGCTCGGTGCCGTCATGTTCGGCCACAGGGAATGCCAGAAGGTGATCGGGGCCATCATCGAACTGGCCGAGGCCGCGGCCAAGGAGCCCTGGGACCTTGGCGAGCCCCCCGCCGAGGTCGATACCGTGGCCGCCCGCATTCGCGAACTGGCCGAAAGCGATCTCCGTGCCGCCTATGGCGAGATCGATAAAAAGACCCGCCAAGACAAGATCGCCAGCGTCAAGTCGGCGGTATCCGAAACCCTCGAAGCGGAAGAACATGATCCGAACCTATTCGGATCCCTGTTCAAGAAGTTGGAAAAGGACATCGTCCGCGGCGCGATCCTGGAGACCGGAAAACGCATCGACGGCCGCGATACAAGCACGGTGCGCCAGATTATGAGCGAGGTCGGCGTGCTGCCGCGCGCCCATGGCAGCGCGCTGTTCACCCGCGGTGAAACCCAGGCCCTGGTGGTCGCCACCCTGGGCACGGGCCAGGACGAGCAGATCATCGATGCCCTGTCCGGCGATTACCGGGAACATTTCCTCCTCCATTACAACTTCCCGCCCTATTCGGTGGGCGAGGCGTCGTTCCTGCGTTCACCGGGCCGCCGCGAGATCGGCCACGGCAAACTGGCGTGGCGCGCGCTGCGTCCGGTGATGCCGTCCAAGGAGGATTTCCCCTACACCATCCGCGTGGTGTCCGAGATCACCGAGTCCAACGGCTCGTCCTCGATGGCGACCGTGTGCGGATCGGCGCTTTCGATGATGGATGCCGGCGTGCCGCTGGCGAAACCGGTGGCCGGCATCGCCATGGGCCTGATCAAGGAAGGCGATAAGTTCGCGGTGCTGTCCGACATCCTGGGTGACGAGGACCATCTCGGCGACATGGATTTCAAGGTCGCGGGCACCACCGATGGCATCACCGCCCTGCAGATGGACATCAAGATCACCTCGATCACCGAGGAGATCATGGCCACCGCCCTGGATCAGGCCTTGGCGGGGCGCCAGCATATCCTTGGCGAGATGTCCAAGGCCCTGGCCCACGCCCGCGATGAGGTCAGCGCCAACGCGCCCCGCATCACCACCATGACCATCCCCAAGGACAAGATCCGCGAGGTCATCGGCACCGGCGGCAAGGTCATCCGGGAAATGTGCGAGACCACCGGGGCCAAGATCGACATCGAAGATGACGGCACCATCAAGGTGGCGGCGGTCGAGGCCAAGGCCGCCGAAGAAGCCATCGAATGGATCCGCTCCATCGTCGCCGAGCCCGAGGTCGGGACCATCTATTCCGGCAAGGTGGTGAAGGTGGTCGACTTCGGCGCCTTCGTGAACTTCCTGGGCTCCCGGGACGGCCTGGTCCATATCAGCGAGCTCATAGAAGGGCGCTGCAACAAGGTCACCGACGTGGTGAACGAGGGCGACATGGTCAAGGTCAAGGTGTTGGCCATCGACGACCGGGGCAAGGTCCGCCTCAGCTTGCGTGCCGTCAACCAGGAAACCGGCGAGGACATCACCAAATCCAGGGACACCACGGCGGCCGAATAGGGCCCTTGTGGAGGTTGAACGGGCGCCATCGCCCTTGGCTGCGGTGGCGCCCGTTATTTTTTGCCGTGAAGGAAATCGAGCCGGGCGCGGAATTGCCGGGCCCAAAGCTTGAAGGCGCCCTCGACCTGGCTCCAATGGGTTAGGGTCTGGCGTTTGTCGGTTCTATCCTCTTTTTTAACAGCAACGATGGCGACGAGCCGTTCATTGGTGACGGAATCGAGGAAATCGGCTTCGATCTGGGCCTTCTTGGTCGACAGCGAGAATTTCATCAGTGCGG
>JAZFWG010000054.1:0-9407 GCA_036448135.1 Alphaproteobacteria bacterium | reverse complement strand
CCCAGGAATTCCATATTATCTAGCGAAATCGCCACATCCTCGGCAAACGGCCCGACCCGGGTCCGGCGCATGGAATGGACATGACCGACGGTCCCCAGCCGGACCGCGATATCGCGGGCGAGGCTGCGGATATACACCCCTTTTCCGCAGGAAACCTCGAATGCGGCATGATTGTGGTCGGGGAGATCCTTGAGCTCGATGCGGTGGATCTCGACCTCCCTGGCCTCCAGGGTGAAATCGCGCTCGGCCCGGGCCAATTTATAGGCGCGCTGGCCATCGACCTTGATCGCCGAGAACGCCGGCGGCACCTGCAGGACCTTGCCGGTGAATTCGCCGAGAACCGCCTCGATATGTTTGCGCTCCGGGCGGATATCGCTGGTCTCCGTCACCTCGCCCTCGGCATCCCCGGTGCTGCGGGCCTCGCCCCAAGCGAGGACAAAGTTGTAGGATTTGTGGCCATTCATGACATAGGCCACGGTCTTGGTGGCCTCGCCCAGGGCAATCGGCAAAACCCCCGTGGCCAGGGGATCCAAGGTCCCGCCATGGCCCGCCCTGGTGGCGCGTAAGCCCTTGAGCACGCGGGTGACCACGGCGGCGGAGGTGATGCCCCGGGGCTTGTCGATCACCACCCAACCGTGGAGCGGCCGGGCGCCGGGGGGCGGACGCCGCCTACGCCCCATGACTGTTTCCCTCATCCGCCCCGGAGATCAGCACCGTACCATCGCCTTCGCTTTCCGCCGATGGATCCGCTTTGAGATCGCGGGCGACATTGGGGCTATGCAGCAATTCGGTGACCCGCGAGACCTCGGCGAAGGTCTGGTCGAGGGTGAAGACCAGGGTCGGCAGGAACTTTACCCTGACTTCATGGGCGAGGTTGCCGCGCAGGAAGGACGTCGCGTGGTTGAGCGCGGCGACAACCGGATCCTGGTTGGCCCCGCCCAAGGGCATGACGTAGACCGTGGCCTGGCGCAAATCGGGGCTGAGGCGCACTTCGCTGACGGTGATCGAGGCCTCGGCGAGAAGGGGATCGCGGAAGTTCGTGCGTTCCAGAATCCGTGCCAAGGCATGGCGAATGTCCTCGGCGACGCGCAATTGGCGCTGGCTGGGGGAGTGGTCCCGGTGGGTCAGATGCCGTCGTGTCATCCTTTTCTCCCCAAGCCTTGGCCTACGATCCCGAGAGTCCTCACAGGGTCCGGGCAATTTCTTCAACTTCGAAGCACTCGATGACGTCACCGGTCTGGATATCCTGGTAGCTCTCGAAGGCCATGCCGCATTCGTAACCCTCCTTGACCTCGCGGGCCTCTTCCTTGAAGCGCTTGAGGGTCTTGAGGGAGCCTTCGTGGATGTCGACGCTGTCTCGGATCAGGCGCACCTTGGCGCCGCGCTTGACCGTGCCATCGGTGATCATGCAACCGGCGATCTTGCCGACCTTGGAAACGTTGAACACTTCGCGGATTTCCGCATTGCCCAACATGGTTTCCTTCATGGTCGGCGGCAGCATACCGCTTAGAGCCGACTTCACGTCATTGGTAAGATCGTAAATGATTGAATAATAGCGAATTTCCGTATTGGACTGGCTCGCGAGCTCGCGCGCCTGGGGATTGGCGCGGACATTGAAGCCCAGGATCCAGGCTGACGACGCCTGGGCCAGGGTCACGTCCGATTCGTTGATGCCGCCGACCGCCGAATGCAGGACCCGGACCGTGACTTCATCCGTCGACATTTTATCGAGGCTGCCGAGGATGGCCTCCAGCGAGCCATGGACATCCGTCTTGACCACGATCGGCAGTTCCTTGGCCTGGCCGGCGGCAATCTCGGACAGCATCTGTTCGACGGTGCCACGCGCGCTGGCGGCGGCCATCTCGTCGCGGGTGCGGCGTAAACGGAATTCGGTGATCTGCCGGGCGCGGGCTTCGTCCTCCACCACGGCAAAGTCGTCACCGGCCAGCGGCGTGCCGTTCAACCCCAGCACTTCGACCGGTATCGACGGGCCGGCTTGGCTCAATTCCTTGCCACGGTCATCGAGCAGGGCGCGCACCCGGCCCCATTCGCTGCCGGCAACGAAAACATCGCCGACCTTGAGGGTGCCGCGTTGAACCAGGACGGTGGCGACATTGCCCCGTCCCCGCTCGATCCTGGCTTCAACCACGATGCCATCGGCGGGGCGGTTGGGATTGGCCTTGAGCTCAAGAATTTCCGCCTGCAATAGGATGGCTTCTTCGAGCTTGTCCAGGTTGGTGCCTTCCTTGGCCGAGACCTCCACGGTGAGAACATCACCGCCCATTTTTTCGACGGCGATGTCTTGCTGCAACAGATCGCGGCGAATGCGGTCGGCATCGACATTGGGGATATCGATCTTGTTGATGGCGATAATGAGAGGCACCTCAGCCGCCTTGGAATGATGGATCGCCTCTATGGTCTGCGGCATGATGCCGTCGTCCGCGGCGACGACCAGAACGACGATATCCGTCACCTTGGCGCCGCGGGCGCGCATGGACGTGAAGGCTTCGTGACCGGGCGTATCAAGAAAGGTGATATTCGCCCCCGAACCCAGCTCCACCTGATAGGCCCCGATATGCTGGGTGATGCCGCCGGCCTCGCCGCTGACCACATCGGTTCTACGCAGCGCATCCAACAGCGATGTCTTGCCGTGATCGACATGGCCCATGACGGTGACCACGGGGGCACGCGGCTCGAGGCTGGCATCGACGTCTTCAACGCCCTTGAGGCCGATCTCCACATCCGCTTCACTGACACGTTTGACATTGTGGCCGAATTCACCGGCGATAAGCTCGGCGGTATCGGCGTCAAGAACCTGGTTGATGGTGGCCATGGTCCCCGTGTTCATCAGCGCCTTGATGACATCGACGGCACGTTCGGCCATGCGGTTCGACAGTTCCTGAACCGTAATGGTTTCCGGAATCACCACGTCACGGACCACCTTGAGCGGTTCGCCGCTGGCCAGCTGTTGCTGCGCGCGTTTCTCGCGCTCGCGGGCGCGGCGCACCGACGCCAAGCTACGGACCCGTTCCTCGCTTTCATCGTCAAGGGCGCGGGTGACGGTCATCTTGCCGGGCCTGCGGCGGGCGGCATCCTTGCGCAAGGATAGGCTCGGCCGCCGGTTGTCACCCCGGCCCGGCTTGCGTCCACGGCGATCGCCGGCCTTGCCGCGGTCGCCCCCCTCGTCTTCGAGATCGGGTGACGGTGGCGCTGGTTTGAGTTGAGGAGGTGTCTTGGCTTCCTTGGCCGGGACCGGGGACGCCGCCAATGGTGGTGCCGGCTTGTCTTCCTCGATTTTCGTAACTTCGGGGGCCTCGGCGGCAGGTTCTGGCGTTAGCTCCTCGACAACCGGAGCCGGTTCGTCGGCAACCCGGAGGTCTTCTTCCGCTTCCTTGAAGGCGGTGGCCTCGGCACGGATGGCGCCTTCGAGGGCGCGGGCGCGGGTCGCCTTTTCCTCTTCGGTCAGCTCGCGGAGCGTCGCCGGCGCGTCATCGCTAGGTTTCGCAGGTTTAAATACGTCATCGATGGAAACGCCTGGCGATGGCGGCAACACACCTTCCTTGACCTCGGTCATGGCGCCGCTGTCGCCTTGGGTATAGGTCCGCTTCTTCTTGACCTCGACCTTGACCGCCTTGGTCCGGCCATGGGAGAAGGCTTGGCGAATTTGTCCGCCCTCGACCGTTTTCTTGAGCTCCAAACGGCCCGGCCGCGAAAGTGTCAGCGGAGTTTTCTGCTTCTGATCGTCTGGGGTCTCCGACATTTCCAATCAACTTTCCTTAATACCGTGAGCTTTGTTCGTGCCATCCGGAGCCATACCAACTGCAGACGGCAAAAGTGTGTCCTGGGAGAAATCGGGGCGCATTCCTTCCAGGCGTCCGGCCTCGAAGGCAATGCGATCCGCAAGCGGGCTTCGCGCCACCGCCACATGTACCACATGGCCCCGGCCCAGGGCAGCGGCCAGTTCCTGCGATTCCAGGACCCCAATCCCCAGCACATCCGGTGCCATGGCCCGCAATTTTGCGCGCCCCCCAGGGGCGGCGCCGGCGGCCGTGATCAACAATGCCGCCTTTCCCGCGCCAAGCATGGCCCGGACCTTTTCGAATCCGGTGACAACAAGACCCGCGCGCCGCGCCAAGCCCAAAAGTTCAAGACACCGCCGCGCCAGCAAACCCTCGACCTTATCGGCGAGATCGGCATCGACGGTAACCGGGCTGCGTGCCGCCCTGGCAAACAGGCTACGGGCCAAGGCCGTATTTAACACATCACGGCGGGCCATCAACCACAAACCCCGCCCTGGCAGGGTCTCGGCGATATCGGGAATTAGCTTATTTTCAGGACCGACGACGAAGCGGATCAATTGCTGACGCGGAACAACCTCACCACTGACGATGCAGCGCCTTCCGGATTCGGCACCTGATGCCGGTGCCGCCCGGCCGGTCACCAACCCGCGCCGCTTGCGCTGCGTGGTGGTTCGCGCTCTGTTGTCGTATATGGTCACGTCGCGGTTCCACCTCTTCAGCTCTTGGCCGGATCGGCCGGGGTGGCCGGATCGCTGGTTTTGGTTTCCGTTTCGACCGCGGTCTCTGAATCGGCTTCCGCCCCGGTTTCGTCGCCGGGTTCTTCCGAGACCTCGTCCTCGAACCAATGGGCCCGCGCCGCCATGATCACCGCGGCAGCTTCACTTTCCGTCATGGCTTTCTCGGGCAGTGTTTCCACCAGTTCATCGCTGGCGAGATCGGCCAGGTTGTCCCGGGTCTTGATTCCCTTCTCACCCAGTTCGACAACCAATTCCAGGGGCAGTCCGGGGATATCCAGCAGATCATCGGCGATGCCGAGTTCTGCGCGCCGGGCCATGAATTTTTCCTCGCGCTCGGCAAGATAGGTGCGGGCCCGTTCCTGCAGCTCTTGGGCGACCTCTTCGTCGAAACCTTCGATTTCCACCAAATTCTCCGCCGGGACGAATGCCACTTCCTCGATGGCGGAGAAGCCTTCCGTGACCAGCAGATGGGCGATGACATCATCGACATCCAGGGCCTCGATAAACATCTGAGAACGGGTGTTGAACTCTTCGGTGCGGCGCTCGGATTCCTGCGCTTCGGTGAGGATATCGATGTACCAACCGGTCAGCTGTGACGCCAGACGCACATTCTGGCCACGGCGACCGATGGCGAGGCTCAACTGATCGTCGGGCACCACCACTTCGATGCGCCGGGCATCTTCATCCAGGACCACTTTGGTGACCTCGGCCGGCGCCAAGGCGTTGACCACGAAAGTGGCATGATCCGGCGACCATTGGATGATGTCGATTTTCTCGCCTTGAAGCTCGCCGACCACCGCTTGGACGCGGCTGCCGCGCATGCCGACGCAGGCCCCCACCGGATCGATACTGGCGTCGTTGGAGGAAACCGCAATCTTGGCGCGGCTGCCGGGATCACGGGCCACCGACTTGATTTCGATGATGCTGTCATAAATCTCCGGCACTTCCTGGGCAAAAAGCTTGGTCATGAATTCCGGCCGCGAGCGCGACAGGAAGATCTGCGGCCCCCGGGTTTCCTCGCGCACGTCATAGACCAGGGCACGGACGCGGTCACCTTGGCGCAGATTCTCGCGGGGGAGGCATTCGTCGCGGCGCATCACCGCTTCGGCGCGGCCGAGATCGACGGCAACATTGCCGAATTCGGCGCGCTTGACCAGGCCGTTGACGACGTCGCCGACCCGGTCCTTGTATTCCTCGTACTGGCGTTGGCGTTCGGCATCGCGGACTTTCTGCACGATAACCTGCTTCGCGGTCTGCGCCGCGATGCGGCCGAAATCCATCGGCGGCAAGCGGTCGGTGATGAAATCGCCGAGCTTGACATCGGGATCGTGCTTCAGCGCTTCATCCAGCGAAATCTGTGTCGTTTCATTTTCCACCGGATCGGCGATCTCGCGATAACGCGCCAGCGAGATCTCGCCGGTCTTGCGGTCGATGCCGGCCCGAATGTCGTGTTCATGGCCGTATTTCGAGCGCCCGGCCTTCTGGATGGCCAGTTCCATGGCCTCCAAAACCTCCTCGGCATCGATGCTTTTTTCCCGGGCCACGTTGTCGGCGACCTGAAGAAGTTCGGGTTTGGCAAGCCCTGTCAAAGTTTCCATCGTCTGTTCCACCTAACCTATGCTTCTAACCTGTGCTTCCCAATCCCTGCTTCCGCGTCGCCGCGATCAGATCGTCACCCATGACCAATTTGGCCTTGCGGATACGGTCGAAGGGCAGTTCGGTTTCGCCTTCGGGAAGAACAATGCGCACCGCGTCGCCCTTGGTACCCGCAAGCTGGCCGCGAAATCGCTTGCGGCCGTCTATCGCCGCGTCGAGCTCAAGCTTGGCCTGGAAGCCGGCAAAACGCTCATAATCGGCCAAGCGCACCAAGGGGCGGTTGACCCCCGGGGAACTCACCTCCAGGGTGTACGAACCGGGAACCGGATCTTCGACATCGAGCACGGTGGAAATCGCGCGGGAGATATCGGCGCAGTCACCAACCGTCATGGCGTCACCGTCCCGGCGCTCCGCCATCACCTCCAGGGTCAACCGGTCGGCGCCGATCACCCGCACGCGCACGAGATCATAGCCCATGGCATCAAGGGTCGGGGCCAACAGCGATTCCACCTGGTTCGACAGCTGATCCATTCCTGTCTTTTTCCGCAGCGGTCAAAGATAGCTCTATGGCCGTCCGTGCCCCGGGAAATCGTTCCCTGGCTCCCGTCTCTCAGACCCAGAAAGTGTTGAAAGAAATAAAAAAGCGGGCCAATGGCCCACCCCTCGGGAACGATTAGACCCAATCAATGGGGCGCTTAGAACAAGCCGGTATAAATATATCCATATCACCGTCAGCTTCAAGCTATTTAGCAAGTAAACGCCCCTTAAGGGACAATAAACCATGGCCTTTCCCTGGCATCTCCCCGAATTCCGCTGTTTTCCGCTGTTTTTATCTCCCTCAATTTAATTCAGGGGCGCTTTCCCGGACGCGGCTTGCGGGCAAAGCGCAGAAACACACAAGCTCGCCCGGCCTCATTGGCCTTGGCCTCGTAACGGGTGGCGATGCTGTCGGCGGGCCGGTTGCGCCAATCGGAGGGCCGGGTGGCAAGCCAGATGAAATCCCCATGGTCGAGAACCGCCTCTAGGGTCCACCGCACCAGACCGGAATCGTCGCTGGCGAAGCGCAATTCACCGCCATCTCCGATGATGCGCGCCAGCTGGTCGAGGGTTTCCGGAGAAATGAACCGGCGCTTGTGATGCCGTGCCTTCGGCCACGGATCGGGAAACAACAGATCGACCCGGGTGACGGAATTCCCGGCCAGGGCGTCAATCAATTTGCGCGCATCGTCCATGAAGATGCGGATGTTGCCGAGCCCAAGGCGGTCGATCTCGCTCAACAGAGCGGCGACGCCATTGATATAATGCTCGCAACCGATGAAGCCGATCTCCGGGTGATTTCGCGCCTGGGCGGCGAGATGTTCCCCGGCGCCGAAACCGATCTCGATGCGGACCTCCCGCGGGCGCGGCAGATCAGGCAATCCCGGCACGGCGGCGGTGAAGGCCCGAAGGGGGTCGAAATCGGCCACACCATCGGCGGGCAGGGTAAGTGCGAGGTGCGGCAACAGGTCCGACACCAGGGCCTGGCGCCGTGGCCTGAGCCGGCGGCCGCGGCGGCGCCCGTAAAGAATGCGCCCATGGCCGTCCGGGCCGCTTTCGGAAGTCAAGTGAAGGCGGACTTCAGTTTGTCGACGAGATCGATGCGCTCCCATGAAAATCCACCGTCCGGATCGGGCTCGCGGCCAAAATGACCATAGGCCGCGGTGCGGGCATAGATCGGTTTGCTGAGCTGCAAATGCTCGCGGATACCGCGGGGGGAAAGATCCACCAGTCGCTGCAGTACGGTGGACAATTTTGCTTCATCGACAACCCCGGTGCCGCAGGTGTCGACATAGACCGACAGCGGCTTGGAGACGCCGATGGCGTAGGCCACCTGGATGATGCAACGATCCGCCAATCCCGCGGCGACCACGTTCTTGGCCAAATAGCGCGCGGCATAGGCCGCGGAACGGTCGACCTTGGTCGGATCCTTTCCGGAAAAGGCGCCGCCACCATGGGGCGCCGAGCCACCATAGGTATCGACGATGATCTTGCGTCCGGTCAGGCCGGTGTCGCTCTCGGGCCCGCCGATCACGAACCTGCCGGTCGGGTTGACATAGAATTCCGCCTCATCGCACATCCAGCCTTCGGGCAGCACATTGACCACATGGGGCCGCACGATTTCGCGGACCTCTTCCTGGTCCAGCTCTTCGCCGTGCTGGGTCGACACCACCACCGACATCGCCCGCACCGGCTTGTTGCCGACATATTGCAGGGTGAGCTGGCTCTTGGCATCGGGGCCAAGGCCGGGCTCGGCGCCGGAATGGCGGGCCTCGGCCAACGAACGCAGAATATGGTGGGAATAATAGATCGGCGCCGGCATCAGGACCTGGGTCTCATTGCAGGCATAGCCGAACATGAGGCCTTGGTCGCCGGCGCCTTCATCCTTGTTGCCGGCGGCATCGACACCCTGGGCGATATCCGCCGATTGCTGATGGATGAGAATATCGACTTGCACATTTTTCCAGTGGAAGCTCGGCTGGTCATAACCGATTTCCTTGACGCAATGCCGTGCGATGTCCTCTAAATGGTCGAAGGTGATCGAATCGGGACCACGGACTTCGCCGGCCATGACGATTCGATTGGCGGTGACCATGGTCTCCGCGGCAACCCGGGACTTGGGATCCGCGGTCAGATAGGCGTCCACCACCGCATCGGAAATGCGGTCGCAGATCTTGTCCGGATGGCCTTCGGACACGGATTCGCTGGTGAAAAGAAAATCGCCTTGGGACACGGCCGCAACCTCCGGTTATTCAATCCCGATTGTCTTCAGCATCGGTGTCGACGAAACCGCCGGGGCGGCCAACGAGCACCCGCAGGGGCGGACTTGTTGCAACCTTTGATCATGCCGTCAAGAGGAATCACAGCGGGGAAATGCCGCCGTCGCCCAGCGCCGAGATAGAATCTGATTGGTGTTAAACCGCCCCCGCCATTGGCGGGGCGGCGCCTTCACAGGGCTTTGCCGACCGAGCGGATCAGATCGACAATACGCTTGCGCACCTGCCGGTCGGTGATGCGGTAATAGGCGCGAACCAATTCCAGGGTCTCACGCTTGGAGAAGGCATCATGTTCGAAAGATTCTTGAGCCTCCTCGGAGAACCCCCTGGCCAGGCGCGGCCGTCCCTTAGACGGAAGCTGGTCAAAGAAAAATGATACCGGCACATCGAGGATGTGGCTGAATTCATGCAGCCGGCTGGCGCCGATCCGGTTGGTGCCCCGTTCGTACTTTTGAATCTGC
>JAZFWG010000053.1:0-11062 GCA_036448135.1 Alphaproteobacteria bacterium | reverse complement strand
CGGCATCGTAGTCCTTGTTGGCGACGCCCATGATCGAGTTGTCATGCTTGCCCGAGAAGATGATCTTGTAGTCCTTGCCGGGGACCACGCCCATCTCCTTGAAGTAGGCTTTCGGCGCCTGGTTGCCGGAATTGGAGGTCGGCGTGACATGGGCGATCTTGCGGCCCTTGAGATCCGATACCTTGCGGATGTTGGTGCTCTTATGGGTGATGAGCTGCAGCTTGTAGCCGAAGATCTTTCCGCCCTTGCCCATGATGGAGAAGGGGACGTAGCCGGCGAGATTGACCCCGAACACGGTCGGCCCGGTCGAGATGCCGGCGATATGCAGGCGGCCCGAACGCATGGCCTCGACCTGGGCGGCGTAGGATTCCGCGCCATACCACTTGACCCGCTTGCCGGTCTTCTTGGCGAGATAGGTCATGAACTCGGCAAACACGTTTTCATAGACCGACGGGTCTTCGACCGGCGTGTACGAGAAGATCAACGTGGATGGGTTGAGCCACTTGCTGGAATCCTTCGGCGTATCGGCGACCAGATCGCCGTTTTCGTCGCAATAGCGAACGTCAAGATTGCCGCGATTCTTGCACGCCGCCGAAGCCGAAGATGCCGCCCAGGCGGCTATGACCATCACCATGACCCCCGTGAGGCCAATCATCAGCGCACGCGTACTTTTTGGAAATGCTGCCATGATATTCTCCCTATTTTTCTGCCTAGGCCCCGATTCAAAGCAGGGTTGTTCTTCTTGTCCCTTGATTGCCAGAAAATCGGAACCACCAAACCAGACACCAAAGAGCCTATAAGGATGGGCGGCCCGGTGCAACGCAAGTATTGCCCAGGGCTTCAGTCCCGTGCCATGCGCCGGGTGAGGTTTCGCCGCTCATCATCGGTGAATCGAAGGCCCAGCTTGGTGCGTCGCCATAAAACATCGTCGACGGTTTGGGCCCATTCCGTGTTCATGAGGAAGGCAAGTTCACGCTCGTGCAAGCCCGAACCAAAGTCGGTGCCAAGATCGCTTGGCTCCCCGGCGCCGCTCAGTAGTTCCCTTGCACGGGTGCCATAGCTGCTGGCGTAGCGCCGGGCCAAGGGCGGCGGCAGCCACGGATTGGCGGCGATGAGCTCCTCCGCCAGCGCCACGGCGCCGCCCGCCGGCAAATCCCCGCCCGGCAATGTGGCCGTGGCCGTCCAGCTTGGGCCCATGTCGGGGAACCATGGCCTGAGGCGGCCAAGCGCGGCTTCGGCCAGGACCCGATAGGTGGTGATCTTTCCGCCGACCACCGAGAGCAGCGGCGCGGCGCCCTCGGGGCAATCGACATCCAACATGTAATCCCGTGTTATCGCCGCCGGGTCGGCCTCGTCGTCATCCAGCAACGGCCGCACCCCGGCGTAAGACCACACCACGTCATCTGGTGCCAGGGTGTGGCGGAAATATGTGTTCACGGCGGCACAAAGGTAATGGGTCTCTTGCGGACTGATGGCCACCTCCGCCGGGTCTCCCGAAAACGGGATGTCGGTGGTGCCGATCAGCGTATAGTCCTCCTCGAATGGGATCGCGAAAACGATGCGCCGGTCGGGCTGCTGCAGGACATAGGCATGGTCGCCGTCGTAAAGACGCGGGACCACGATGTGGCTGCCCTTGACGAGCCGTTGGCGCCAGACGCTCTTTGCGCCGGCGCGGCCCAGCATCCCCGTCACCCACGGCCCCGCGGCATTGACCAGCGCGCGGGCGGTAATTTCGCGGCTTTCTCCACCCGGCCCATGGCGCAAACTCACCCGCCACGCACCATCGATGCGCTTGGCGCTGGTACATTCGGTGCGGGTTAAGACCTGGGCGCCACGCTCGGCCGCGGCAAGGGCATTGAGGATGACAAGCCGGGCATCGTCCACCCAGGCATCGGCGTAGATGAAACCTCTCTTGGCGCCATCCGCGAGGGGCGCGCCCTCCGGTGCGGCGGTAAGATCCACCCCACGGGAGGGAGACAGGATGCGGCGGCGTGCGAGCGTATCATAGAGCAAAAGCCCCAAACGGATCATCCAGGCCGGCCGCATATGGGCGTCATGCACCAGGACGAAGGACAGCGGGCGGATGATGTGGGCGGCCTTGTTCAGCAGCACTTCGCGTTCGCAAAGCGCTTCGTGGACCAGGCGGAAGGCATAATGTTCGAGATAGCGCAAGCCGCCATGGATCAGCTTGCTGCTGGCAGACGATGTGGCGCCGCCGAGGTCGCCTTGTTCACACAGCACCACCGAAAGCCCCTTGCCCGCGGCATCACAGGCGATCCCGGTGCCGTTGATGCCGCCGCCAACGACCACCAAATCAACCGCATTGACGGGCATCCCGGTGGCGTACGTCATGGCGCCCCTAGCAGAAAATCGGCAATTTCGGCAAAACCCGCTCCGGATTTACCGGCGCTTATATAGGCCGGCAAGGCCGCCATGCGTGGGGCAAAGTCCCGGACATTGGCGACCCCCACCGCATGGGGAAAGTAGGCGAACATGGGCGCGTCATTGGGCGAATCGCCGACAAACACGAAGTGCTGCTTCTCCGCATCGAGCTCGATGCCGAAACACTCATCGAGCATGATGCGGGTCATTGCCAACTTGTCGTAGGTGCCGATCCAGCCATTGACATGGATCGAACTGACCTTGGCCGTCGCCCCTTCCGCCTCGAAGATGGCGACCACCCGGTCCACCGCTTCGGCCGGAACCGGTTCCACATCCTCGCGGAAATCTATCGCCAGGTCGGAGTCCCGGTAGGGTTGGTCCGAGGCAATGGCGACGCCCGGGACCTCGGCCAGGATGCGCCGGCCGATCTCGTCCAGCCGCGCACGGTTGGCCGCGCGCGCCTCTGGGGCCAACAAGAAGCGTTTGACGAGTTTGTTTTGCGCCTGATCATAGCGAAAATAGAAGGCGCCGTTCTCGCCGACCACCGCGTCTACCGGCCACATCCGCGCGATATGGTCGCACCACCCCGCGGGTCGGCCGGTGATGGGCACGCACAGCTTGCCGGCAACGTGCAAACGCTCAAGCGCTGCATAGGCCGCGGCGGTCAGGTTTCCGTCGGTCGTAAGCGTCTCGTCGATGTCGACGAATACACCGCGAACGGTGCGCCGGTCGGTCTCGGGAAATGCGCTTAACGGCTGCATGGGCTGGCCTCTCAACGCAATTAAGATGCGGATTAACTGTCGTAGCTGATCAGCGTCGCGTAGGGGACATCGAACTTGCCGCGGCCATTGAGGAAGGTGAGTTCGATGATGCTGGCGGCGCCGGTGACTTCGCCACCAACTTGCCGGAACAGATTGATCGCCGCAGCCATGGTGCCGCCGGTGGCGACCAAATCGTCGATCACCACCACCTTCTGGCCGGGGGTGATGGCGTCGGCCTGGATCTCGATGACATCGGTGCCGTACTCCAAATCATAGCGGTAGGGGATGGTCTCCCCCGGGAGCTTGCCCTCTTTGCGCACCATAACGAAGCCGCAGCCGAGATGAAGCGCCAGCGGCGCCGCCACCAGGAATCCCCGGGATTCGATGCCGGCGAGAAGGTCGGGGCGGTGCGGGCGGACCAGCTCGGCCAAGTGTTCGATGGTGTGGCGCCAGGCCTCTGGGTGGGCGATCAGGGTGGAGATGTCGTAAAAACCGATCCCCGGCTTGGGGAAATTGGGGATCATGCGAATGTGGTCCTTGATATCGATCGCCGCCATGCTGTCAAAACTCCTTAGATGACAATATGATCCGGTGCTTTAATGTCTTGGATTGGGCACGTGGATCGGGGCGAGCCAAAACGCGGGAGTCCTGTTAAACTCCAATCCGAACATGGCCCCGCGCGTTCAAATTAGACGGTGATGGGGCCGAATGCTAGCTTGAGAGGGAGGCGTTGAGTCATGAACAGAAATATCATCATTGCCATCGTCGTGGTCGCCGTGGCCGCCGGCGCGTGGTTGTTGTACGGCGGCGGCGCCGATCAGATCAGATCGGGCATGGTCGCGGGAGGCGGGCAGAAGTTCGTCACCATCGGCACCGGCGGCGTGACCGGGGTCTATTACCCCACCGGCGGCGCGATTTGCCGGCTCGTCAACAAGGGCCGTAAGCAGCACAACATCCGCTGTTCGGTCGAAAGCACCGGAGGCTCGATCTACAACATCAACGCCATCCGCGGCGGCGATCTCGACATGGCGATCGCCCAATCGGACTGGCAGTATCATGCCCTTAACGGCACCAGCAAGTTCAAGAAGGCTGGCGCCTTCAAGGAGTTGCGCTCGGTGTTTTCGGTCCATCCCGAGGCCTTCACCGTCGTCGCCCGGCGCGATTCCGGCGTCAAGGTGCTGGGTGATCTCAAGGGCAAGCGGGTAAATATCGGCAATCCCGGTTCCGGCCAGCGCGCCACCATGGAGGTGGTGATGAAGGCGATGGGCTGGGGAGCTAAGGATTTCGCCCTGGCGTCGGAACTCAAACCCGCGGAACAGTCCCAGGCCTTGTGCGACAACAAGGTCGACGCCATCGTCTATGTGGTCGGCCATCCCAACGGCTCGATCCAGGAGGCGACGACCGCGTGCGACACCGTCCTGGTCGAGGTGACCGGCGCCGCCATCGCCAAGCTGGTGGCGGACCGTCCCTATTACGCCGAGGCCACCATCCCCGGCGGCATGTATAACGGCAATCCCAAGGGCGTGAAGACCTTCGGCGTCAAGGCTACCTTCGTGAGTTCGGCCAAGGTGCCGGCGGATACCATCTATCAGGTGGTCAAGGCGGTGTTCGACAATTTCGACGCCTTCAAGAAGCTGCATCCGGCCTTCGCCAATCTCGAGGCGAAAAGGCTGGTTAGGGACGGCAATTCGGCGCCGCTTCACGACGGGGCCGTGCGCTATTTTAAGGAAAAAGGCTTGAAGTGACGGTCCCGCCGGACCAAGCCCGGAACCTGGCGCCCGGCCAAGCACAAGACCTGATCGCCACCGCCGATACTGGCGCCCGCCAGCCCACCGGCCTGCCCGGCCGCGTGCTGTTCGGCGTGGCGCTGGTGTGGTCTTTGTTCCAGCTGTGGTATGCCTCGCCGCTGCCCTTCACCTTCAATGTCCTCAACCTCAATTTCGTCGAGGCGCGGTCGGTCCATCTCGCCTTCGCGCTGTTTTTGGCCTTCACCGCCTTTCCCGCGTCGCGCCACGGCTCCCGCAAAGAGATTCCCATAGCCGATTGGGTGCTGGCGGTGGTGGCGGCGGCGGCGGCGGGCTACCTCTATGCGTTCAACGCCGAGCTCGCCCAGCGTCCCGGCCTCCCCATCACCTCCGATCTGGTGGTGGCCGTCATCGGCATGTTGTTGTTGTTGGAGGCGACGCGGCGCGCCTTGGGCCTGCCGCTCACCATCGTGGGGCTGGTGTTCCTGACCTACACCTTCGCCGGGCCGTTGATGCCCGACATCATCGCCCACAAGGGCGCGTCGCTGGCCAAGACCATGAGCCACCAGTGGCTCTTCTCCGAAGGCGTGTTCGGGGTGGCGCTGGGGGTGTCGACCAGCTTCGTGTTCCTGTTCGTGCTGTTTGGCGCCTTGTTGGAGAAGGCCGGCGCCGGCAATTATTTCATCCAGGTGGCCTATGCCTTCCTCGGCCATCTTCGCGGCGGCCCGGCCAAGGCGGCGGTGTTGTCGTCGGGCATGACCGGGCTGATGTCGGGCTCTTCCATCGCCAATGTGGTGACCACCGGCACCTTCACCATCCCATTGATGAAGCAGGTCGGCTTCCCTGCTGAGAAGGCCGGCGCCATCGAGGTGGCGGCGTCGGTCAACGGCCAGATCATGCCGCCGGTGATGGGCGCCGCCGCCTTCCTGATGGTGGAATATGTCGGCATTCCCTATATCGACGTCATCAAACACGCCTTCCTGCCGGCGGTGATCTCTTACCTGGCGTTGCTCTATATCGTCCATCTGGAGGCCATGAAGGCGGGTATGCGCGGCCTTGAGCGCCACCGCACCGCGGGCGTGGTCGAGAAACTTCTGTCCTTCGGTCTCACCGCATCGGGCCTCGTCATCCTTGCCGGGCTGACCTATTACGGCATCGGCTGGATCAAGACCGCCATTCCCGCCCAAGCCTCTGGGGTGGTGGCGGTGCTGGTGGCGGTGGCCTATCTGGCGCTGCTGTGGGTTGGGGTGCGGTATCCCGAGCTCGCCGACATCGGCGAGAGCGAAGGCCTGGACCGGTTGCCCGAGGCCCGGCCGACGGTGATGGCCGGTCTCCATTTCCTTCTTCCCGTGGTGGTGCTGGTGTGGTGCTTGATGGTGGAGCGGCTGTCGCCTGGTCTCTCCGCGTTCTGGGCCACGGTGTTCCTCATCGTCATCCTTCTGACCCAGCGCCCGATCAAGGCCTGGCTCCGGGGCCGGGGCGGCCTCAAAGCCGAGGCGAGAGGCGGAGTACTGGACCTGATCGTAGGCTTGGTGTCCGGTGCGCGCAACATGGTCGGCATCGCCGTGGCTACGGCGGCGGCCGGCATCGTCGTCGGCACCGTCACCATGACCGGCATCGGCCTGGTGTTGACCGAATTCGTCGAATTCATCTCCGGCGGCAATGTGGTCCTCATGCTGGTGTTCACCGCCGTCATCAGCCTGGTGCTCGGCATGGGGCTGCTGACCACCGCCAACTACATCGTCGTCGCCACCCTGATGGCGCCGGTGGTGGTGGAGCTGGGGGCGGAAAGCGGGCTGATCGTGCCATTGATCGCGGTCCATCTCTTCGTGTTCTATTTCGGGCTGTTGGCCGACGTGACGCCGCCGGTGGGGCTCGCGTCCTTCGCCGCCGCCGCGATTTCCGGCGCCGATCCCATCCGCACCGGGGTCCAGGCCTTCTTCTACGAGATGCGCACCGTGGCGCTGCCCTTCATCTTCATCTTCAACAACCAGCTTCTACTCATCGGCGTCACCAGCTGGTGGCACCTGGTCCTCACGGTCTTGAGCGCCACCCTGGCCATGCTGGTCTTCGCCGCCGCCACCATGGGTTACTTCTTCGCCCGCTCGCGCATCTATGAGACCGCGATCCTGTTGCTTGTCGCCTTCATCCTGTTCCGGCCCGGCTTCGTCTGGGACGGCTTCTATCCGCCCCTGGTGGCCAAGGACGCGGGCGCCCTCGAGGCCATCGCCCAGACCATGCCCGCAGGCGGCATGCTGCGCCTCACCGTCGAGGGCACCTCCGCCACTGGCGAGGCTGCGGCCAGGACCGTGATGCTGCCTCTGGCGGGTAGCGGCGCCGGCGCGGCGCGCCTCGCCAAGGCCGGTCTGGTGCTGCGCCGCACCAAAGGCCGGGTCGAAATCGCCGCGGTCCGCTTCGGCAGCCCCGCCGCCAAGGTGGGGCTCAAGGCCGGCTGGCGCGTGGTGGCGGTGCCGGTTGCCGCGGTGCGTCCCGCCAAGGAATGGATGTTCATCCCCGCAATCCTGCTTCTGGTCGTCGTCGGCCTTGTCCAGCGGGCGCGGGTGGCCAGGGCGGCAACCCCATAAATTCTGCGAAAACAAAGATGTGGCGGGCAAAAGGCCGTGCCTTTCACCCGCCACATCATGACGGTCCGGGGTGGGGAGGAGTTGCCGGTTACTTCACACGCAGATTCGCCGGCAGGAAGTACATGTGGTCCTGAGCCTCGCCGACGGCGGCGTGGCACCCAATGCAGAACTTGACCTTGGCCGAGCCCTTGCCATTGGTGACACCGAAGATGCTGCCATTGGGCATGACCATGGAATAGGCCCAATCGCCGCTGGCCTTGTTGAAGCCCGACCCCATCTTTTCCATTATGAACAGGGGGCCGACGCCGACCTTGCCCGCCGGGGTCGCCATGAAGCTGTTTTTCGCCAGCACCGCGCCCTTGGGCATCTTGCCCGATTTCTCAAAGCGGCCATAGGCTGCGCCCAACTTGTTGGCGAAGTTTTGCACGTAACGCCCGCCATGGGTCGCGGACACATAGGCAACCTTGCTGTAGCGCTTCCAATTGCTATAGCTCGCCGAGATGCGTAGGCCGGACTTTTCATAGGCCGCATGCATTTCCTTGTGGATGCAATTGTAGGCCGACTTGGCTTCTGCCGTGGTCAGCTTGGCGCCGGCGCCGGCCGCGCAAGGATTGCACGGGTTGCAGCCCTTCGCCGCGCAGGGGTTCTTGGCGGCACAAGGGTTGCAGCCCTTCTTGGCCGCACATGGGTTCTTGGCGGCACATGGGTTGCAGCCCTTCTTGGCGGCACAGGGGTTACAACCGCGCTTCGCTGCGCAGGGATTGCAGCCCTTCTTGGCGGCACAGGGGTTCTTGGCGGCACACGGGTTACAACCGCGCTTTGCCGCGCAGGGGTTGCAGCCACGCTTGGCCGCACAGGGGTTCTTGGCTGCCACCTTGACCAGCCGCGGGATGACGCACCGGCTGGAGAAGGCGCCACCGCCGCCACAGGGATTGCACGGATTGGCCGCACAGGGATTGCAGCCCTTCTTGGCCGCACAGGGGTTGCAGCCCTTCGCCGCGCAGGGGTTCTTGGCGGCACAAGGGTTGCAGCCCTTCTTGGCCGCACACGGGTTACAGCCCCTCTTGGCGGCGCAAGGGTTACAGCCCTTCCTGGCGGCACAGGGATTGCCATGGCGCGCCGCGGCCGGTCCCGGGTCCTTCGTCACCAGGACCCCGCCGATGCCAACACCGACGCCGACAACAAGTGAGATCACGGTGGTGGACAGCAGCCGACTTTTATAAGATTTCATGGTGTCGTCCTCTTTCGCCTCGCCTTGAATGGGAAACCGAATCATAGTTCGCCGGGATTGTAGACATAAATCGCACTCCAAACGTATCGAGATCGTAGCACCTCACCAACTTGTGAACGGACTTGAGCATTAACCACAAGACCCCATAACGGCGATTTTCTAACCTATGGCAGTGGACCCAGCGCGAAACCATCCATAGGCAGTAGGGTGAAATTGGATAAATTCCGAACCATGTTTCTGGCGGTGATGGTGGCCATGCTGTGGCCTGGCGCCGCGACTGCCGCCACCTTCCCCGAGACCGCCGTCATTCCCGCCGGGGCATTCATCGCCGGGTCCGACCGTGCCGAGCGTGAGGCTGCCTACCGGCTCGACGAGGCCGCCTATGGCCATTCCATCACCCGCAAGAGGAGGTGGTACGAAGACGAATACTTGAGAGGACCGCAAACCACCGGCGCTTATCACATCACCCGGACGCCGATCACCAACCGCCAATATGCCCGGTTCATCGCCGGGACCGGCCACCCCGCGCCCGATGTCGACCGCGCCACCTGGCGGGGCTATGGGCTGATCCACCCCTATGGGCGGACGCGTAAGTTCGCTTGGGCTGCGGGCCGCCCGCCGGCGGGGCGCGAAGACCATCCGGTGGTGCTGGTGTCCCATGACGACGCCCGCGCCTATGCCAGCTGGCTAACTCAAAGGACCGGCGCCCGCTGGCGCCTGCCCACGGAGTTCGAGTGGGAGAAGGCGGCGCGGGGCACCGATGGCCGCCGGTTTCCCTGGGGCGACCAATTTGACCCCAGCCGTCTCAATAGCCATGACCGGGGCCCGTTTGAAACCACGGCGGTGGCAAGCTTCGCCACCGGCGCCAGCCCCTTTGGCGTTCTTGATGCCGCCGGCCAGGTGTTCGAATGGACCAGCACGCCCTGGCCCAAGGGCCGTAAGGGCAAGGCCCCGGCGCGTTTCACCGTCAAGGGGGGGTCATGGGACGATAAGGGCTGCGGCATTTGCCGCGCTGCGGCCCGCCATGGCCGCCCCCGGGCGTTGAAGCACATCCTGATCGGCTTCCGCCTCGTCCGCGAGGCTTCGCCATAGTTTCATCGCCGCGGGTTTATCCCTAAACTTCACCATTGGCAGCAAACAGAGGATCGACGTGAACGCAACCCGGCCCCGAAAACGCAAGAAGGACAATGCCGCCACGGCGGATAGCTTCGCCGTGGCCGATTTCCGCAAGCTCGGCAAGGACCGGCTCGAGGAGATGGAGGCCGCCGGCGCCGAGGTCATCGAGGTCTTTCGCGTCCTCGCCAACACCGACGACAATGTGGTTGGCGAGGTTCTCAAGGGCCAAGGGACCTTCGTGGAGTGGGACCATTATCCCAAGGGGGACGTCCACGATTTCACCTCCTATTCCCAGTACTACTACCATGCCCATCCGGCGGCAGAGCGCACCGGCGAACATGGCCATTTCCATACCTTCCTGCGACCCAAGGGGATGCCCAAAGGGATAAAACCGGCGCCGGTGGCCGATTTCGAGTTGCCCGAGGACGAGGACGACGCCCTCAGCCACATCGTGGCGATTTCCATGGATTCCTTCGGCTTTCCGCTTCGCATGTTCACCACCAACCGCTGGGTCACTGGCGAGATCTGGTACCGGGCCGAAGATGTGCGCACCATGGTCGGGTGTTTCGTTATCGACCATGCCCAGCCGTCCTGGCCGGTCAACCGCTGGCTCGGCGCCATGCTTCGCCTGTTCCGGCCTCAGATCGAAGAGCTGCTAGACCGCCGCGACCGCACCATTACCGGCTGGCAAAAGGAAGATCCGGACATGAACGTGTTCGAGGATCGCGACCGGGAAATCACCTCGGTCATGAAGATTTCCGTCGACGACCAGATCGAAAAGGTGGCGCGCGCCCTCGCCAGGGTGTGAACCCACGCCTTAGGGTCCGGACTCATAAAGGGTTGTGGTGCTGGCGGCCCACGGATCGTTTCCGGTCGAGTACCCACTTTCACAATTCGGTATGACGCAGGACGGTCTGCCATGGTCAACCGGCAAGGCGCCGGTGCCGCCGCGATGTGGACGCATCGCAAGGGGCCGGCAACGCGGCCGGGGGCCTTGGCAGACCGCCCTGCGGGTCGCCATCCCCGTTCCCCCGGGGCGTCGTGGACGCTTGGCGATGGCCGCCCATCGCCCGCGCGTCCCCTCCTGCCAGGGAAACGGGGATGGCGATCCTGCGTGACACCGAATTGTGAAAGGGGGTACTGAGCGCAAAAAGCGCTGTAGTGTCCGCCACTTCAAGCTTTTTGCAACGACGTCCGGTAACGATCCGTGGGCCGTCCTTTTGGGATTTGCCGGGAATGCCC
>JAZFWG010000052.1:0-2425 GCA_036448135.1 Alphaproteobacteria bacterium | reverse complement strand
GGCGCGCGCGCGCTTGGCCCTTGGCCTCACCCTGGCCATGGCGGTTCTCCAGCTCACGCTTGGCATCGCCACCTTGTTGCTGGTCGTTCCGGTGCCCCTCGCCGCCGCCCATCAGGCCGGCGCCCTGGCGCTCTTCACGCTGGCGCTGGTGGCGGTCCACGAGCTTTCCACGGCGCACCCCGGCGCCCCCTAACAACGCTTTGCTTCGACGCTGGGGCATGGCAAGATCGGGCCCTAATTACGAAATTGTCCAGACGGGACATAAACATCGGGGAGGCTAACATGCGGACATTGTTACTTGCCATCATCGGCGCCCTGGCGGTTGTTGGCGGACCGGCCGACGCCCAGACCTATAACCTGACCCTCACGGGCGCCAGCCCGGGCGGGCTGTGGTCGCGGATCGGGCTTGGCCTCGACAAGGCCATGGCCAAGGCCTATCCCGGCTCCACCGTCACCTACCAGACCAGTTCGGGCGGCATCGCCAATGCCAAGCTCGTCCAGGACCAGAAAGTCCCGATGGGGATTACCGTCGATCCCGAGCTCACCGCCGCGGTCAAGGGCACCGGCCCGTTCAAGGGCAAGGCGCAAAAGGACCTCCGCGTCCTGGTCCGGGTCTATGCCCCGGCGGCGCGGTTCCAGGTGACCCATCTTCTGATCAACGGCGATGTCGCCAAGAAGCTGGGCATCAGTTCCATGGCCGACCTCAAGAAGAACGCCGGCAAGCTGCGGGTCGCCGTCAACCGGCCCGGCAACGTGGACGGGGACATTTCCCTCGCCTACTTCAAGGCCAACGGCATCGATCCCAAGGGGTTCAAGAAGCTGGTCCGCGCGGCGTCGCGTGAGATGACCAAGCTGATGCTGGACCGGCGCATCGACGCCATGTCCGTCGGCCTTTCCTATAATAACCGCCGCATCCGCGAGGTCGCCAAGGGCATTCCCGTAGTGTTGCTGAACCAGGGCAAGGACGCCGCCAAACAGGTCGCCAAGCAGTTCGGCCTCGAGCCGTGCACGATCCTGGCCAGCGAATACAAGTTCCTCAGCGTCGATTCCCATACTACCTGTGTGGGGGCCGTGATCATCGCCAATAAGAGCATGGACAATAAAATCGCCTATGACATCACCAGGGCCATGCTGACCGAGATCGAGGCCTTCAAGTCGGCGCACCGCGCACTGAAGAAGGCGACGACGCCGAAGTCGATCGCCCTGCCTTCGGCGGCGCCCCACCATCCCGGCGCCATCAAGGCCTACAAGGAAGCGGGCCTGATGTAATCGGCCGCGGCGAGAAGCGTTCCAAGGCGGGGAAGCCGCAACCGGCTCCCCGCCCTTCTTTTTGCTTTTGGCGATTTGCCGATTGGCACGGGATCCCAGCCATGGCGCGAAATATCCTTCTCGATCCGAGCACCTGGTTTTCGGTCGGTTGCCGGCGACGGCCGACCGGCCGGCTGAACTGGGTGATCACGCCCTTCGCCGCCGGCCTTGCGGTGTTCGTCGTCCTGGCGGCGACGGTGGTGGTCATGGATCCTTGGCAGCTGGGGGCGGTCTTCATCATGGGGATGATGACGCTCGCCTTCCTGACCGTCGGCGCGCGCGCCGAATCCGATCCCCGGCATCCTTCCATGATCGATTGGGGGCTTTCGCTGGCGAGCCTGGTGACGGGAATCTTTTTCGCCTTCACCGCGCCCGAGACCGTGGAGCGCATTTCGCTGCTCTTCCCGCTCTCTTTCTGGCAGACGGTTTTCGGCACCCTGGTCTTCGTCCTGACCATCGAGATCACCCGGCGCACCACGGGCCTCGGGCTGACGGTGATCGTTTTGTTGTTCGTCGCCTATAATCTCTTCGGGCACGTGATCGGCGGCGTGCTGGGCCACGGCTATATCGACTACAACCATTTCCTCGACATCATGGTCTTCACCACCGACGGCGTGATGGGCCTGCCGGTGCAGGTGGCGGCGACCTACGCCTTCCTGTTCGTGATGTTCGGGACCCTGATGTTCTACGCCAAGGGATCCGACTTCTTCTTCGATTTCGCCGCCGCCATCGCCGGGCGCCAGCCGGGTGGGCCGGCCAAGGTGGCGGTGGTGTCTTCGGCCATGTACGGCATGATATCCGGCAGCCCGACGGCGGACGTGGTGACCACCGGGTCCATTACCATCCCCATCATGAAGCGGCTCGGCTACAAGGGCACCATCGCCGGCGCCATCGAGGTGGCGGCGTCGACCGGCGGCTCCCTGGTGCCGCCGGTGATGGGCTCGGCCGCCTTCATCATGGCCGAATACACCAATATCGATTACGTGGACATCGCCGTGGCGGCGGTGTTGCCGGCGGCGCTGTATTACGTCTGCGTCTACGCCCAGGTCCATTTCCGCGCCGTCAAGATGGGCTACGGCGGCTTGGATCCCGACCGCATTCCCCGTCTTCTGCCGGT
>JAZFWG010000051.1:0-16384 GCA_036448135.1 Alphaproteobacteria bacterium | reverse complement strand
TTGTCAAAGCGCGAGCCCGTGACCGTGCCGGTACTTTTGTTGGTGACCACAACGCCACGGCCCACCTTGGCGGAAAATTTGGATTTGCGCACCACGACCGTGGATTTGTCCGTGGCAGTGACCGCCTGGCGGGGGATGTTTTCGAAACGCGTCCCCGTCACCTCGCCCAAGCTTGCCTTGCGGATGATGATTCCGCCCCGGGCAACACCCGATAAGACGGAATCGCGGACTTTGATCGTCGATTTGTTGGTGCCGACAACGCCCGAACCCTTGAGGTCCGTCAAGCTGCAGCGCACCACTTCGATGCGTCCGCCGTCGGCGTAAAACGCCGGCTGTATCGTCGCCTTCGCGCGGCAGTCGGTGATGGTGGCCTTTCCACCCTTCACATAGACCGCGAACCCATCCTTGCTGCGCGTCTTGAAGGTGACGTTGGAGAGCGTGAGACGCCCGTTGCCGACAATGCGCACGATCATCTGGGATTTCGCCCCGGTGAGCACGGTCTTGCCGCCCGGATCGCCTTTTATGGTGAGGGACTTGCCCTTGATGTTGATGACCCCGGGATATGTGCCGGGCCCGAGCACGATCGTGGCCCCGTCCGAGGCCCGCGCCGTGGCCCCACGTAAATCGGTGCCGGGAGGGAGCGCCGCGGCGTGCGCCACGGAAAAGAACGCCAACTGCAGAGCGAACAGCAGTGTTGCAATGACCAGGTGATGTTTCGAAAAGGCCTTCGGCTTGGCTTTGAGGCCAAGCATCAAAGACAGGGAGAATGTTGGTTCCGGCACATTGGTTCTCCCTCCGATGTAACGGTTATCGGCCAGCGTGCGTCTTGGTTTTTCAGCGCCTGGACTCATTATGAGAGCCAACTTTTGCGGACACACAATATTGGCCAAATCCGTTCGCGAGTCCACCACTAGCACTTTGCCGCGCGGCACGTTACGCAAGCCCTATCTTGCATCCGATCTTGCCTTCGGATCACCGTTGCCATGGCAGGCATGTTCATGCGGAGATAGGAGATAGAACACAATAGCGCCACAACCGGAGACCGTCACATGACGCCGTTTCGTTACTTGGTCATCCTCACGCTGCTGTTCGGAGGTTTGCCGTTCGTCCTTTACCTCGGGGCCCAAATCGCCGGGGCCTTGCCGAGCCCCGAGGACTGGATGGCGCGAGGGTACAACCATGGTCCGTGGCGCTGGGAGCTTTTGGGGTTCACCGTCGGCTATCCCCTCGCGGTTCTTGGCATCATCACCGTTGTCGTGAGCGCGTGGCAGGCATTGTTACGCCGCAGATTGTCTCCCGCGGCAACCGGGTCCGCGATCCTTGGCCTTCAGGCCGCGATCCTTCTGGCGCAGTTCCAAACCATCTGGTGGACGGTCGATTAACCTCATCCAGCACTAGGCAGGTTGCGGTCCCTGATGCAGACAAATTTCCCTGTTCTATTGGGTGGGGAATTCTCCCGTAACTGGTTGAATATATGTGGGAATGCCTAATGCGCGGGCGTGAATTCCCTGTTGTTTTGTGATTTTTCCCTGTAAACCGGGGGTTAACAGGGATTTCAGTGGAGACGGGTTCGCTCTCGAGAGCCTGTCCCGCCATCCGTCAATACCAGGAGGGAGATCAGGCATTGGCGGGGGTGGCTGCAGACGGCCGCGCCGGCATTCCGGGCATTCTTTCGGGCCTTGGATTGCTCTGGGTCATCACCGGCACGCCGGGCCTGAGCTGGCTTTACGGCACCATCTGGATCCTGATCATGGTCGTCATCCTGCTAGGCAAGCTGACCAGCATCCAGATGTTCAAGAGCGTGTTCCTGCAGATGGGCGAAGATCTCGAGGAAGCGGCGAGAACCGCCGGCGCGGGATGGTTCTATACCTATTGGCGGATATGGCTGCCCTTGATCGCGCCGACCCTGGTGCTGATGGGCATCCTCAACTTCGTCATCGCCGCCGGCTCCACCAGCAGCGTCATTTTGCTGGCGAGCCGGGAGACCGTGACCCTGTCGCTGTTGGCGCTCGAATACGTCACCACATCGACCGGCTCGGCGCGGGAAGTGGCCGGCATCATCAGCCTGTTCATCGTCGCCATGACCGCCGCCTTGCCCTTATCGCCCGATGGTTCGGCTGTCAGGCCGGTGTCAGGGACCGTTAGCCCGCCGCCGCCAACACCCACAAGCCCTGACATCGTTTCCCGCCCGGTAGGCGCCGTGTCCTTGACTCCAGGAGCCCATGACCCCAAGGCCCATGCTCCCAGGACACGGCACGTCCTGCATTTGACCGCGAGAATTTGGCCCCGGCCACCATGTTCCTGAAAAAATGAGAAAATTTGCATTTGACAATTGCTCGCAACAATGATTGTATGTGAGTGAACGCTCACTTGCAAACAAATGCCATGCGTGACCGTACCGCCACCAAGGACCTGATCGAACGCACCGCGCTCAAGCTTTTCGCGGAAAAGGGCGTCAAAGAAACCACGATCCGCGATATCGCCGCCGTGGCGGGGATCGCGGAAGGTACGCTCTATCGCCACTATGACAGCAAGGACGAGCTGTCGAGCCGTTTGTTCATCAGCAATTACATTGCCTTAGGCGCGGAGTTACAGCGAATCGAGGAAAAAGAGAACACCTCTCAGGATAAGATCGAGGCCATGATCCGCTATTTTTGCGTTGTATATGAGAAAGATAGCGACATGTTCAATTATCTGTTCCTGACCCGCCACAACCACATACAGAAGCTGACACCGCGGCTGCCGAACCCCTATCTGGTGTTTCGCCGGGTCATCCGCCTCGGCATGAGCAGGGGCGAAATCCCCAAGCAGGACGCCGACGTGGCGGCGTCGATGGTAATGGGGGTGGTGCTGCAGGTGATCGATTCACGCCTTCTCTCCGGCCGCATTCAACGCAGCATCTCTGGCCTTGCCGACCAGATCGCCAGGGGCGCCTGGAAGGTGCTGCAATGAAATAGACATCTGATGAGTGAACATTCACTTATTTCCTGCAGGGATGTGGGGTGACAAGGATGGCGACAGCAATCTCAACCGACCAACGGGACCCAATGCCGATGGGTCCTGGGACCATAGGCTTGAACAGGATCGCCGGCGTGAGGGGGAACACCGGCGCGAAGATACTGCTTGGCGCGAAAACTGGCGGTGTTGCCTCTCCCGGTCCATCCCTGGTCCGCCTCGTCCTGGTTTGCCTGGCCGCCGGCGCGGTGCTCGCGGGGTGCTCGATCAAGCGCATGGCCGTCGATATCGTCGGCGATGCCATCACCGGCGGCGGCACCTCGTTTCAATCGGATGAAGACCCGGAACTGGTGCGCCAGGCCCTGCCCTTCGGGCTCAAGACCTATGAAAGCATGCTTGAGGTGTCGCCCGAACATCGCGGCCTGCTTTTGGAATCGGCCAGGGGGTTCACCGCCTACGCCTATTTACTCCAGAACGATGCCGACCAGTTGGAAGACAGCGACCTTACCCGCACCCGCAAGATGCGTGCCCGGGCCCGGAAGTTGTATTTACGCGGCCGGAATCATGCCTTGAGGGGCCTTGAGGCCAACCATCCCGGATTTAAGGCGCGGCTGTTCGGCGACCGCGCCGCCGCGCTCGCCGCCACCACCCGGGAGGACGTGGACTTCCTTTACTGGGCCGGCGCCGCCTGGGCCGGCGCGCTCGGTACCGCCAAGGACGATCTCGATCTGCTCGCCGAATTGCCGGTGGCGGGGGCGTTGGTGGGGCGCGTTCTCGAGTTGGATGACAAGTTCGATGCCGGCACCGCCCATGAGTTCTTCGTCTCCTATGAAGGCAGCCGGCCTGGTGGCAGTGTGAGACGGGCACGCCGCCATTACCGTTTGGCCTTGACCCATTCCAAGGGCGGCCGCGCTTCGGTGCATTTGGCCCTGGCCGAGGCCGTCTCGCAACAGCAACAGAACCTCGAAGAATTCAAATCCCTGCTGGCAGCGGCGCTGGCGGTCGACCCAGACGAATTCCCTCAATTCCGTCTCGTCAACACGGTCGCCCACACCAGGGCGCGGTGGCTCGAGGCGCGAATTCCGGCGCTGTTCGTCGAAGCAAAAGAGAAGGAGAGCCAGAAATGAAGCCATTGGTAATGACGCTGGCCGCCCTTGCACTCCTACTGGCGGTGGCACAGCCCGGCGCGGCCGAGACCATAAAGATCGGGACTCTGGCGCCGAAGGGCTCGCCTTGGCACAAAGCCATCCAAGACATGGCCGAGGCCTGGAAAAAGGAGTCCAAAGGCAAGATCCGGGTCCGCATCTATGCCGGCGGGGTTTCCGGCGATGAACCCGATATGGTGCGGAAAATGCGCATCGGCCAGCTCCATGCCGCCGCCATGACCGGCGCCGGGCTCATGAGCATCGCCCATGAAATCCAGGCCCTGCAGATGCCGATGATGTTGCGCTCCGACCAGGAACTGGATTACGTGCGCGAGCGCATGGCGCCCAGGCTCGAAGGCGCGCTGGCGGCCAAGGGGTTCATCGTCCTCAACTGGGTCGATGCAGGCTGGGTTTATTTCTTCACCAAGAAACCGGTGGTGACGCTGGATGACCTCCGGCCCCTCAAGCTGTTCGCCTGGGTCGGCGAGACCGCTCATATCGGGGGCTGGCGCGATGCCGGCTTCCACCCGGTTCCCTTGCCGGCAACCGAAATTCACACCGCGCTCCAGTCCGGCCTGATCCAGGCACTTCCCACCACCCCCGTCGCGGCGCTGTCGTTTCAATGGTTCGGCCAGGTCAAGCACATGACCGATGTGAAATGGGCGCCGTTGGTGGGTGCGACCGTCATTTCCAAACGCAAGTGGCGGCGCATACCCAAGGCGCTCAGGACCGGTATGATGACAACCGCCCGTGTCGTCGGCAAACGCTTGCAGGGTTCGATCCGCACCCTCGGCGTCAAGGCGGTCAAGGTCATGAAAAAATACGGCCTTCAGGTCCATGCCGTGCCGCCCAAGGCGGTTGTCCAATGGGAAAAAGGCGCGCGCAAGGGATATGGCAGCATCATCGGCAAGATCGTGCCGGCCGATGCGGTTGCCGAGGTCGAGCGCCTGCGTGATGAATTCCGCGCCAAGCTAAAGGGGCGATAGCATGCGCGCGACGGTGCTGGCAAAGTGGGGCGAGGACAACCTGGCGCGCGCGGCGTTGGTGGCCATGGCGGTCCTGCCCGTCGGCGAAATCCTCCTGCGCGCGGTGTTCAAGACCGGTTTGCCGGGCAGCACCGCCCTGGTTCAGAACCTGACCCTTTGGGTCGGCTTCGTCGGCGCCATGGTCGCCACCCGGGAAGGCACCCATCTCAAGCTCGCGGCAGCCAGCGCCCTGATCCCGCCTTGGGCCGAGCGCACTGCCGCCAACGCCGCGGCGATGATCTCGGCGGCGGTGGCGGTGGGGCTCGCCTGGGCCTCGGCCCAGTTCATGGTGGCCGAGATGGAGTCGGACGTCCGCATCGGGGGCATATTGCCGGTCTGGGTCATCCTTGCCGTGCTGCCGTTTTCCTTCGCCATCATCGCGCTGCGATACATCGACAGCGCCGGAAGATGGGCCGACCGCAGGATCGTCCTGGCCGGCATCCTCGGCATCTCGGTGCTGGTTATGATCTTCAATCTCAATGTTTCCCTGTTCGTGTGGCCGGCGATGGTGGCGCTGTTGCTGGCGGCATTCATCGGGGTGCCGATCTTTGTCATCATCGGCGGTTTGGCACTGGTGTTGTTTGCCGCCGACGGGGTGACGGTGGCGGCGATCCCGGTGGAGGCCTACCGCATCGTGGTTTCCCCTTCGATCCCCACCATTCCGCTGTTCGTCCTCACCGGTTATTTGATGGCCGAAGGCCATGCCGGAGAGCGGCTGGTGCGGTTGTTTCGCGCCCTGTTCGGCTGGATGCCCGGCGGCCTCGCGATCGCGGTGGCGCTGGTCTGCGCCTTCATGTCCACCTTCACCGGAGCTTCCGGCATCACCATCTTGGTCCTCGGCGGGGTGCTGCTGCCGGTTCTGGTGAGCAACGGCTACCCCGAACGCTTCTCTCTGGGTCTGGTGACGGCGTCGGGTTCAATCGGGCTTCTGTTCCCACCCAGCCTTGCCGTCATTCTTTACGGCGTCATTGCCCAGGTGCCGATCCCGGACCTGTTCAAGGCCGGCATCGGGCCGGGCCTGGTCATGGTCGCGGCGGTTGGGACCTTGGGAATCGTCACCGGACTGCGTTCGAATGCGCCGCGCCCGCCGTTCGAGCTGCGTGAGGCCATGGCCGCGATCTGGCATGCCAGATGTGAGATCGGCGTGCCCGTGGTCGCCATCATCGGCATTTTCGGCGGCATGACCACCCTGACCGAGGCGGCGGCGATCACCGCGGTCTATGTCTTCTTGACCCAGAGCTTCATCACCCGCGACATCCACCCGATCCGGGACTTGCCGCCGGTGTTGTTAAAATGCGTGACCCTGATCGGCGGCGTTTTCGTCATCCTCGGCGTCGCCATGGGGCTGACAAATTACATCGTCGACGCCGAGATCCCCATGAAGGCGGTGGCCTGGGTCGAGGCCCACGTCGATTCCCGGGTGCTGTTCCTGTTGGCGCTCAACCTCTTTCTGCTGTTGGTGGGCTGCATGATGGATATTTATTCCGCCACCATGGTGGTGGTGCCCTTGATCGTCCCCATCAGCCGGCTGTTCGGCATCGATCCCCTGCATCTGGGGATGATCTTCCTGGTCAATCTCCAGCTCGGCTATCTGACGCCGCCGGTGGGGATGAACCTGTTCCTGGCCGCCTTCCGCTTCGAACGCCCCTTGCCCGAGATCTGCCGCGCCGTGCTGCCGTTCCTGTTGATCCTGATCTCGGTGGTGGTGCTGGTGACCTATGTGCCGGCCCTGAGCCTGCTGTTCGTAAGGTGATGGTGATGTGGCGGCGAAGGTTTCACTCTCACCCCCGGACGGTTTGGGCCGCCCTCGGCCGCCGGCGCTGGTACCAAAGGACGCGGGCAAAAAACCGCCGCATCGGCGCCAGCGCTGACGTCGCCCACTATGGCGATCCGATCATCTGCCGCACCGGTATGTGCCTATGGGCGGATTGCGGCGAGGCCCCGTTGCCGGCCGGCAATGGGGGCCAAAAAACCAGCCCTCGCGTGGTCAGGGTCAGTTGGGGGCTTGGAAATCCAGGGGGATCAGAGCAAATTCGCAGACTTTAGTGATGGCGCCTCAAAGCGGCCGTCACAGATGGTTGCGGCCGCCATCGATATTGAGGTTCTGGCCCGAGTAGAAGTCGGACGCCGATGACAACAGGAACATCAGCCCGCCGATCAGGTCCTCGGGCACCTGGTAGCGCCTCATGGCGCTGGTGGCCTCCATGGTCTTCTGACGCTTCTGCCAGAATTCCTCCGTCGTCACCCGGCTGAGGGTCTCGCTCCGGGTCGAGCCCGGGCTCAGCACATTGACATTAATGCCGTCGGCGCCGATGGAGTGGCTGAGCGCGCGGGAAAACCCGACGATGCCGGCCTTGGACGCGGTGTAGTGGATGCGCCGGTTGGCCCCCGACAGCCAGGTGCCGGAGCCGATATTGACGATCTTGCCCTTGCCCTGGCTTTTCATCTGGGGATAGACCGCCTTGCAGCAATTGTAGGTGCCCTTGAGGTTGACCTGCATCAGCCGGTCCCATTCGTCGCTGGGAACTTCGTTCCACGGCCTCTCCTCGATCGCCACATAAAGCGCCGCATTGTTGACCAGCCCGTCGATGCGCCCGAAGGCTTCGATGGCAGCCTCGGCCATGTCCACGGCGGAGGCCTCATCGGCGACATCGGTTCGCACCGCCATGGTCCGGGCGCCGGCTTCGTTGAGGCGCGCCGACAGGTCCTTGGCCTCGTTGTCGGCGATATCGGCGATGACCACCTTGGCGCCGACCGCGGTGAGGCTTTCGCTATAGACCTTGCCGATGCCGACGCCGCCGCCGGTGACGATGATGACCTTATCTTTGAGGTCGAACCTATCGGTGATGGAATCGATGTCGCTCACGGTGATGTCCCCCCATTGTGTCTTTACCCCTTGGCCTGGATCTTGGCCCAATTGTCGCGCAGCGCCACGGTGCGGTTGAACACCAGGTGCCCGGGCGCCGAATCCGTATCCTTGCAGAAATAGCCCTGGCGTTCAAACTGCACCGTCTCTCCGGGTGCCAGTGCGGCGAGGCCGGGCTCCAAGCGGCAGTGAGGGAGGATTTCCAAGGACTCCGGGTTGAGATCACCAAGGAAATCGCCGCCACCGGCGCCGGGCTCGAGCGTGGTGAACAGATGGTTGTAAAGCCGGACCTCGGCGGTGACGGCTTGGTCGGCGCAGACCCAATGCAGGGTTGCCTTGACCTTGCGCCCGTCGGGCGCATTGCCGCCCTTGGTCGCCGGATCGTAAGTGCAACGGAGCTCGGTGATCTCGCCGGCGTCGTCCTTGATGACGTCGGTGCAGGTGATGAAATAGCCGTAGCGCAGCCGCACCTCGCGGCCCGGCGCCAGGCGGAAGAACTTCTTCGGCGGGTCCTCCATGAAATCGTCGCGCTCGATGAAAATCTCGCGGCCGAAGGGGATGGTGCGGGTGCCGGCGCCCTCATCATTCGGATGGTTGGCGGCGATCAGGTCCTCGGTTCCGCTACCCTGGTAGTTCTCGATCACCACCTTCAAGGGCTTCAACACCGCCATGCGGCGCTGTGCCGTGGTGTTCAACAACTCGCGGACGCAATGCTCAAGCAGTTGCATATCGACGGTGCTGTGGGCCTTGGCGACGCCGATGCGGCCGGTGAAGTCGCGGATGGCGGCGGCGGGAAAGCCGCGGCGGCGCAGGCCCGAGATCGTCGGCATGCGGGGGTCGTCCCAGCCGGTTACATGGCCGCCCTCGACCAGGGTCATCAGCCGGCGCTTCGACAGCACCGTGTAGGTGAGGTTGAGGCGCGCGAACTCGATCTGCCGTGGCCGGGCCGGCGCCGGCAGATGGTCTAAGAACCAGTCATAGAGCGGGCGGTGGTCCTCGAATTCCAGCGTGCACAGCGAATGGGTGATGTGCTCGATGGCGTCCGACTGGCCGTGGGCGAAATCATAGTTGGGATAGATACACCAGGCATCACCGGTGCGCGGGTGGCTGGCATGGAGGATGCGGTAGATCACCGGATCACGCAGATTGATGTTGGCCGCCGCCATGTCGATCTTGGCCCTGAGCACCCGGGCGCCATCGGGGAATTCCCCGGCCCGCATGCGTGCGAACAGATCGAGGCTCTCAGCCACCGGCCGGTCACGGTGGGGGCTGGGGCGGCCCGGTGAGGTCAGGGTGCCGCGGTGGTCGCGGATCTCGTCGGCGGAAAGGTCATCCACATAGGCCAGGCCCTGGTTGATCAGATGTTCGGCCCACTCGTAGAGCCGGGGGAAATAATCGGAGGTGTAATAAAGATGCTCACCCCAATCGAAGCCGAGCCAGCGCACGTCTTCGGTGATCGCGGCGATATATTCCTCTTCCTCCTTGACCGGGTTGGTGTCGTCGAACCGGAGATGGCAGCGGCCGGCGAACTCCCGGGCGATGCCGAAATTGAGGCAGATCGATTTGGCGTGGCCAATATGGAGATAGCCGTTGGGCTCGGGCGGAAAGCGGGTGACGATGGCGTCATGGCGCCCGGCGGCCAGATCATCGCGGATGATCTCGCGGATGAAATTCCGGCTCATCTCCTCGGCAATGGTTTCGGCCTCGCTCATTCCCTCATGCTCCACGTGCCCCACATGTCCGGGCGCCCATCTTTGCCAAAATTTTCACCCCACGCCTAGCATGGACTAGCCGTCGGGCCAAGGCGTGCCCAAAAGCTCGCGGTAGAGCGCGAGGGTCTCGCCGATCACCAGATCCGCGCCGAACTCGGCCTCGGCAAGCTTGCGTCCGGCCGCGCCCATGCGCCGGCGCAAGTCCGCGTCACCGGCAAGCTGCTCGATGGCGTCGGCCAGGGCCTCGGCATCACCGGGCGGCACCAAAAGGCCGGTCTCGCCGTGGCGCACGATCTCGCGCAGCCCGGGGCCATCGGCGGCGATGATCGGCCTGCCCGCGGCCGCGGCCTCGATCAGGCTTTTGGGCACGCCCTCGCCATAGCTGGACGGCAGCGCCGCCACATGGGTCCGGGCCCACAGCGCCGGCACGTCATCGCAAAAGCCGATCCAGTCGACGATGCCCTCATGGTTCCAGGCCCGGAGCTGGGCCTCGGGCACCGCATTGGGGCTGGCGGCATCGGGGATGCCGGCCAGGGTGACGGTGACGTTGGTGCCACGGCGCCGGACGATGCGCGCCGCCTCAACCAAAACTCCGACCCCCTTGTCCCACAGCATGCGCGAGACCAGGGCTACCGTCACCGCGCCCTCGGGTTCGGGCCGGGGTTGGAATTCCTGCAAATCGACACCGGCGCCGCGGATCAGATGGATACGGTCCGCTGCCACCATGTGGCGGGTCACGAGAAATTCGCGGTCGTCGGGGTTCTGGACGATAACCCGCGCCCCGCCCCGGCCTAGAAGAATGGCGAGCAGGCGCCGCACCACCGGGCGCAGCAACCGCGCCCTTGAGCTCGCTGAGGCGAAGACGAAGCCAAGCCCGGCCAGGGCGTTGACGGTGCGGGGCCGGCCCGCCAGCGCCGCCGCCATCGATCCCAGGATCACCGGCTTGAGGGCGACATGGTGGACCAGATCGGGGCGTAGGTGCCGGTAAAGCCGGACCAGGCAGCCAAGTGCGGCGATCCCGGCGATCGGGTTGAGGCTGCGGCGTTGCCAATTCAACGGCTCGAGGCTAAGCCCGGCCTCGCGGATTTGCGCGCCATGATCCAAAACCCGCGTCGCCACCACCACGTCATAGCCTTGGCCACGGGCGGCCACCGCCAGCGCCAGCCGGTGCGAGCAGAAATACCAGTCCTCGGTCACCACAAAGAGGATCTTGGGCATCCTATTGGCCGCCATTCTTCCCCAGTCTGACCAACACCCCTTTGGTCAGGATATCGTGTTGCGACAGCGCGGCAAACGCCCGGTCGAACTTGGCAGGGTCCAAGGGTGGCGCCGGCCAGCAGTCGCGGGACACCACCTCGACGGTGAAGCCGGCGTCTTCGAACTGCTTGATCATCTGCGAGAGGCGCAGCCGGTTGGTGTAAAAGCCGCTGTGGCGGGCGAACCACGGCGCCTCCCACAGGCCATGGGAAAAGCGCAGCGATTGCAGCGAGCCGCCAAGATGGTCCTTGAAATCGATGAGGTGCGAGCCGTGGCCGCCGGGCTTCTGGATGCGGTAAAACTGGCGGCAGGTCGCGGCGAAGTCGCCCAGCGCGATATGTTCAAGGGTGGCATGGGAGAAGATGAAATCGAGGCTGCCGTCGGGGATTTGTTTGAGACTCTCAAGCCCGTCTTCGCCGTAGGTGCAACCGGCAGCATTCAGCAATTCGTCGGCCGAGTTGCAAAGGCTAAAGGGGGCCAACAGCTCCGCGGTTTCAGGCCCCTCGAGCCTCGCGATCAAGGCCCGGTAAACCTCGGGGGAGCGCGAGGCATAGGCGCCGGCATCGACCAGCCAGCCGCCCTCGGCGCCACGGGCGCGGGCGACGATGGCGGTGGCGAGGGAATCGCCGGGGCCGAGCTCAAGATAGCTAAAGCCCGGGCGCAACCCCCGGGCGCGCTGGAAATGGCTATCGAAGACCTCGATGGCGTAGGCGGCGTCGAGCATGCTTCCCGGCGAGAACAGGCCGAGGCGCTGCCAGGTGCGCTTGGTGATGGGAAGCCGCGCCAGGACCAGCTTGGCGGCGATCTTCGCCCACCATGGCAGGGCGCGTTTGATCCCTTCGATCATGGCGCCGCTCCCGGATTCATACCCCCCGGATTCATACCCATGGCGTTTGCATAACCGATAGAGGCCCGTCCCAATGGTGGCGTCGTTTCGCCGGGCGATCTTACCCCCCGGGCGCTTTTAACCCAAGGACCGGCAATGACAAATCGCGGCGGCCCGGTGGAGGCCCAATGGAGGCAGAGTGGAAAAGGGGGTGTTAGGGTCCGGACCCTAAATCTGGATGTCGAGATGGGTGTCGGCGGCGCTGATCATCACCGTCGATTCCCGGGCCGTCATATAGGCGATGGCGCTGGTGCGGAAGCGCTCCGGGCCATCTTTTTCCGGCAGCAATTCCTGGGCGATATGCTGGGTCATGAAGCCTGAGGTGGCCACCGCACGGCGATCGAAGAAGGTGTCCTCGCCGTTCGTCACCAGGGCGGTGGACGGGGCGTCACGGCGGGTGGGTCCGTCGATGAACTCGGCGCGCTTGATCTCGCGGCCGGCCTCGCGGGTGCGGGTCCCGCCGTCGCCGCCGGTGACCGCCTCGGCGGCGGCGACGGGGCCAATGGTATCGATGTCGAAGCCCGCCCCGGGACGTTGCCGATGGGAACGAAGCTCGGCAATGCGTCCATCGGCGCGCGGCGGCATCAACAGGATGGAAGACTGTGAACTCACGACGGCATCTATAAACCCAAGCCCTATAAACCCAAGAAGTTAAAAAACACTTTAGTTAAATTTATATTAAATCCAGCACAAGTCAATAAGTATTTGGTAATATAGTTAAATTAAGCATAGTAAAACATTAACTATAATTATTCATAAGAAAAGCCCGCGTGTTACCGGCGGCGCCATGGCCCTCATTCGGGGCCGCCCCCGGGCCGGCGCTAAAGGGTTGGGCGCTAAAGGGTTGGGCGGGTCCGGGCGCGGTGTTAAGCTCGCGGCACCGGGCCGTTAAGGATCGTTAACGGCCATGATCGGCCGGGGGGTCTCCAGGCCATCTCTCCTGCTTGAGGCACACCATGTCAGATACCACCACGGGGGCCGGGGTCTTCGGCCGCAATGATCTCGAAGCCTATTGGATGCCGTTTACGGCCAACCGCCAGTTCAAGTCGGCGCCGAGATTGTTGGCCGGGGCCAAGGACATGCATTACGTCGCCGCCGACGGCAAACGCGTGCTCGACGGCTGCGCCGGGTTGTGGTGCGTCAATGCCGGCCATTGCCGCGAGCCCATCGTCAAGGCCATCGCCGAACAGGCCCAGCGCATGGACTATTCCACCGCGTTCCAGATGGGCCATCCCGGCGTCTTCGAGCTCGCAACCCGCGTCGCCCAGATGGCGCCCGAGGGGCTGGACCACGTGTTTTTCACCAATTCCGGGTCCGAGGCGGTGGACACCGCGCTCAAGATCGCCATCGCCACCCATCAGGCCCGCGGCGAGGATGGCCGCACCCGCCTGATCGGCCGCGAGAGGGGCTATCACGGCGTCGGCTTCGGCGGCATGGCGGTGGGCGGCATCCCCAACAACCGCAAGCAGTTCGGCCCCATGGTGCCCGGCGCCGATCACCTGGCCCATACCCATGACCTCGGCCACAATGCATTTTCCCGCGGCCAGCCGGAGTGGGGGGCGCACCTGGCCGATGGCTTGGAAGAGTTGGTGGCGCGCCATGGCGCCGAGACCATCGCCGCGGTGATCGTCGAGCCCATGGCGGGCTCCACCGGCGTGCTGTTCCCGCCCAAGGGCTATTTGGAGCGGCTGCGCGGGATTTGCGACAGCCACGGCATCCTGTTGATCTTCGACGAGGTCATCACCGGCTTCGGCCGTCTTGGCAGTGCCTTCGCCGCCGACCGCTTCGGCGTCACCCCCGATCTGATGTGTGTGGCCAAGGGCCTGACCAACGGCGCCGTTCCCATGGGCGCGGTGTTGGCCCACCATGATATCTACCAGGCCTTCATGAACGGGCCCGAGGCCGGCATCGAGCTGTTTCACGGCTACACCTATTCCGGCCATCCCTTGGCCTGTGCCGCGGCGCTGGCCACCCTAGATCTCTATGAGGGCGAGGATCTGTTCGCCCGCGCCGCTGGCTTGGCCCAGGACTGGGAAGAGGCGGTCCATTCCCTTAAAGGCGCGCCCAATGTCATCGACATCCGCAATCTCGGGCTGGTCGCCGCGGTCGAGCTTGAGCCCATTGCTGGCGAGCCCGGCGCCCGGGGGCTCAAAGTCTTCCTCAAATGCTGGGAGTTGGGCGCCTTGGTCCGGGTCACGGCGGACATCATCGCCTTGTCGCCGCCGCTGATCATCGACAAATCCCAGATCGAGGAGCTGATCTCGATCCTCGGCGATGCCATCAAGGACGCCGGCTAACCCTCATGACCGGCCCATGAGCGACAGCCACCCCATCACCGACATCGTCATCGCCGCCGCCGCGCGCACCCCGGTCGGCGCCTTCAACGGCTCCCTGGCGACGCTCGAAGCCACCGATCTCGGCGCCATCGTCATTGCCGAAGTGCTCAAACGCGCCGGCGTCGGGGCCGGGGAGGTGGACGAGGTCATCCTCGGCCAGGTGCTGACTGCGGGTAAGGGCCAGAACCCGGCGCGCCAGGCCGCCATGGCGGCGGGGCTTGCGCCTCAGGTGCCGGCCTTCGGCGTCAACCAGGTCTGCGGCTCGGGCCTCAAAGCGGTGGTGCTGGGGGCGTTGGAGATCATGGCCGGGTCCGCCGCCATCGTCATCGCCGGCGGCCAGGAAAGCATGAGCCGCGCGCCCCATTGCGCCTATCTGCGCGACGGCCGCGAGCTCGATGACAATGATCTCACCGACACCATGATCAAGGACGGGCTGTGGGACGCCTTCAACGGCTATCACATGGGTGTCACGGCGGAAAATGTGGCGAAACGCTTCGACATCCCGCGCATTCGCCAGGATGCCTTCGCCGCCGCGTCCCAGGCCAAGGCCGAAGCGGCGCAGAAAGCGGGCCGCTTTGCCGATGAAATGGTGCCGGTCAAGCTCGGCGCCGGCGCCGGGGTTCTGGAGCGCGACGAACATCCCCGCCCCGGCACCACCATCGAGGCCCTGGCCGGGCTCAAGCCCGCCTTCGCCGAGCACGGCTCTGTCACCGCCGGCAACGCCTCGGGCCTCAATGACGGCGCCGCCGCGGTGGTGCTGATGACCAGTGATGAGGCGGCAGCGCGCGGCATCCAGCCCCTGGCGCGGTTGCGGTCATGGGCCCAGGCCGGGGTCGATCCCGCGCTAATGGGCACCGGCCCGATCCCGGCGAGCAAGGCGGCGCTGGCCAATGCCGGCTGGGGGGTTGATGATCTGGATTTGGTTGAGGCCAACGAGGCCTTCGCCGCCCAGGCCATGGCGGTCAACCAGGAGCTGGGCTGGGATGCCGATCTGGTCAACGTCAATGGTGGCGCCATCGCGCTGGGTCATCCCATCGGCGCCTCGGGCGCCCGCATCCTGGTCACCCTGTTGCACGAGATGCTAAAGCGCGATTCCAAACGCGCACTCGCGACACTTTGCATCGGCGGCGGCATGGGCATCGCCGTCACCGTCGAGCGTGACTGAAAAGAGCGCGGCCAACAGCCGCCGGGACTACGCGTTCTTGGGATCGCTCGCGGTCATCGACGGCCGTAAGCAGAACTCATCGTACCATTTGGCCAGGGTGGGGTGGCCCGGGCGCCAGTCGCCGGCGAGGTCGTGAAGCTCGGCGAAACCGAGCATGCAGGCGGTGGCGATGTGGCCGATATTGATGTCGGCGCCGAAGCCCGCCGCTTCCAGTTCCAGCGCATCGAGGCCACGGGCGACCTTGGCCGCCTGGCGTTCGACCCACCAGGCGGATTTCTCGGCGTCGGCGCGGCGGCCTTCCATGCGGATCAGGATGGCCGCGTCATCGACGCCGTCGGCCAAGCCCTGGAGCATCAGCGCCTGCCAGCGCGCCTTGCCCGAGGAGGGATAAAGCTCGACGCCGCCGGCGAGGCTGTCGAGATATTCGCAGATGATGGTGGATTCATAGAGGATGTCGCCGTCATCGGTCTCCAGGGTCGGGACCTTGCCCAAGGGATTGCGGGCCGCGATGTCGTTTTCCGGCGCCCGCGCCGCGATGGTCTCGATCCTCGCGGCCAGGCCCTTTTCCGCGGCGGTGACCATGACCTTGCGCACATAGGGCGAGGTCGGTGAATACCAGAGTCTCATGCTGCCTCCCGTGATTTTTTTGATTTGGTTCATAACTTGTCCTCGCGCTTGCGGGACAAGGACAACACTAGCATTTCCCCCGTGACGGCGCACCACATAGCCCCGGCGTCTCCAGGGCCGTCGCACGCCGCATTTGCCTTAGGGCTCAACAAGTTTGCGGTAAAGATGCCACGTTGCATGGCCCAATATCGGCAGGACCACGGCGAGGCCGATCAAAAACAGCAATGACCCGGCAGCCAGCAGCACCGCAACAATCAGTCCCCAGACAGCCATCACGAAAGAATTGGAAATTACCGCTTTGACCGAAGCCATGACCGCCGTTAGGGCGCTCACCTGTTTGTCCAGGAGCAAAGGGAAGGCGACCACCGAAATTGACAGCACCACGACGGCGAAAATGAACCCGACCAAAT
>JAZFWG010000050.1:0-16463 GCA_036448135.1 Alphaproteobacteria bacterium | reverse complement strand
ACAGCCCCGGGAACTGCCCCCGAAACGGCCAAGGAAGCAGACAGAACCGGGGATTTTTGCCCCCGATGGTCAGGCGCCGACGATCTCGGGCGGCTTTAGGGTGCCGTCGGAGAAGTTCTTGCCGGCATCGAAGAGGATGATCCCGTTCTTGGCGGGATCGCGGACCACGCCGATGGGATCGCGGCCGTCCTCGACCGCCGTGATCGCGTCCCGCAGCACCTTGCGATACATCACCACGCCGCGGTCCGAGGTGCCGAGGAACTCGCGGCTGCGGTCGTGGATCGGGCCTTGGCTTTCCTGGGCGGCGCGGTCCTGTTCATGGGAGGTGATGCCCCACCAGCCGTCATCGACGCGCTCATAGACGCCGCGTTCGGTCTTGATGCGGCCGCGGAATTCGAGCCGGTAGGGCCCTTTGTCTGCGATCTCGGCCTGGATGTAGAAGGTGGTGGTCAGGGTGTCGTCGGTGGGCACCCGGAAATGCAGGTAATGGCGTGGCGCGTCGCCGAGCCGGGCCCCCATGCGCCTGGTGTGGGACGGAAAGATTTGGTGACTGACATTGGTCAGGGCATCGGGATATTGCGAGCTCTGGCGGAAGCCGTACCAGGTCTGATCGAAGGTTATCTCGGCGCGCTTCAGCGCGATCTGGGGATAGCCCGGCGCGTGCAGGGCCTGGCTGTGATAGGGATCGACGCCGTTTTCGGCCCGCTGCAACCAGTTGCAATGGTCTTGCTTGGACCAGATCTCGCGGTGGCAATCGTCGCGGAACAAGAGGTCATATTTGGGCAAAAGCGGCGCCGGGTCCGGGCCCAGATAGGCGAAGATGAAGCCCGACACCTCTTGCGTATGGTAGGCGGGCTGGCGCACCTCGTCCTTCAAGGTGCTGCCTTCGGGTTCCGCCGGCTGGTCGAGGCAGCGGCCTTCGGTATCGTACAGCCAGCCATGGTAGCAACAACGGATGCCCTGATCCTCGACGCGGCCGAGCTCCAACGAGGCGCCGCGGTGGGCGCAATGCCGGTGCACCAGCCCGACCCGGCCCTTGCCGTCGCGGAACAGGACCAGATCCTCGGCCAGGATCCGCACCGCAAAGGGCGTCTTCGCCACCTCCTCGCTGAAGCCGATGGGCCACCAATAGCGCCTGAGCATCTCGCCCGCCGGGGTTCCCGGCCCCACCCTGGTCAGTCTTTCATTTTCCTCTGCGTCCATGGGTTCCTCACTTAGGATCGGCTTGTTAGTAGGACGTGATCCTGGCCCGGCCCGAGCTTTCGATGAACCATTTCTCCGAGACCATGTCCTTGCCGTCGATGCGGTCGTGCAGCCAGTCGGCCATCATGGTGGCGCCGTCCTCGCCAAGCACCGCCGATGGGGACCCGCCGATGCCGTGATGGGCGCCCTGATAGACCACCAGGCGCTTGGGCGCGGTGATCTGCTCGAAAAGCTCATAGGTGTGTTCGATCGGGCTCAGATGGTCGTTTTCGCCGGCGAGGATCATGTATGGGCACGTGATGTTGCCGGCGATGGGGCGAAGGTCGATCTTGTTGGCGAATTCGTCGAATTCGGCCTCGTCCTCATAGCCCGACATGAACATGTAGCGCGCTTTGAAGGACGGCGAGGCCATGTTGAAGATGGTGTTGCAGCCGGGCTCCTGGCAGATCCCCGAGGCGGCGAAGCCCTTGATGCGGTCGCCATGGGCGGCCGACGCGACGGTGCCCCAATAGGTGCCGAAGCTCGATCCCTTGATGGCGATGCGGTCGGCATCGACATCGGAGCACGCCGAAAGCCAGTCGAGGGCGGCGGCGGCGGCATCGGCGTGGTTGTTCTCGGTGACGTGGATGCCCCGGGTGCAGCATTCGCCCTGTCCCGGCCCGTCCAGCGCCAGCACCGCCATGCCGCGGCTCAACAAGGGGTCGCCATAGATCGAGACCATGTTCTCCTTGCTGCCGTCCATGCCGCCGATGATCAGGATGGCCGGAAACTTCTCGCCGCGTCTCGGCCTGTGAGGCAGATGGAAGAAGGCGGGCAGGGACTTGTCTGCGAAGGGGAGCTCGATGCGCTCGATGGGATGGGTGGCGAAGGCGATGTATTTGTCGTAGCACGAATTCATCCGGTCCTCGAAGCCCAGGATCTCGTCATTGACCTCGAAGATCGGCCACCGCGCCGAAGCCCATAGCAAGGCCGCGATGATGAAACTTTCCCCGGCGGAAACCATCCGTCCCTGGTCGGCGAGGGCGTTGGCCTTGGCTTCGCGGCGCCGCGCCGCGGCGGCGAATTCGCGGGCGATGTCGTCGAACTTCTTCATGCGGCTGCCCGCCAGGCGGAATTCTCCGGCGGCCTCGCGCCCGCCGGGCCGGGCCTTGGACGCGAGGCGCGCCTGGTCCCATTCGGGCCCGACGGTGGCGATCACGGCGTCGATGATCCAGCGTTGTTCCCCCCAACGTTTCATGCGTTGCCCGACCTTGGCGCTTGTCATGTCTCATTCCTCCTGTTTTTTTGTTGTTTGTTAGCTGCCGGTGGCCTTCCTTGTGCCCTGCAGCGCCGCCAGCGCCTCGGGCTCATCTATATCAAGCAGCACGCCCTCTCCCGTCATGTCGACCTCCACGGTCGATTCCGGGTGGCCGTCGATGATCTCCCGCGCCCCCTTGTCGCCGGTAATCTCGGCGATCTCTTCGAAGAAATCCCGCCCCCACAGCACCGGGTTGCCACGCTGCCCATCGGCGGTGGGCACGCAGATGGCGCGGCCCTCGATGGGGTCGAAGGCGGCGATCAGCCGGTCGATCACGTCCGGCGCAACCTGGGGCATGTCACCGAGTGAGACCAGGGCGCCGTCGGCATCCTCGGGAACAGCTGCGATCCCCCGTTTCAGCGAGGTGCTGAGGCCCTGGGCGTAATCCGGGTTGTCGACAAAGGTGATATCGCGCTCAGCCAGCGCGGCGCGGACCCGGTCGGCTTCATGGCCAAGGACGCAGATCACCGGGGCCGCCTGGGATGCCAGCACCTGGTCGGCGACGCGGGTCACCATGGGGGCGCCGTCGATGTCGGCCACAAGCTTGTTGGTGTCCCCCATGCGCCGCGACTGGCCGGCGGCGAGGATGATGGCGGCGATCCTGGGCGCCCGCGCCACATCACGGGCCTCGCCACCGCGCGCGGCGGCGGCCCGGGGCAGCGGCCGGGAAGGGATGTCCTTCAACAGGCCTCCGGCGCCCATCGCCATGATGTTATCAGCCGTCAATTCGAGTCCCGCCATGAGCCGGTGCAGCACCCAATCGAAGCCGTTGAGCTTGGGCGAACGGGCACAGCTCGGCAGGCCGATCACCGGCGCGCCATTGGCCCCGCGTCCCAGCAGCAGAAGGTTGCCCGGATCCACCGGCATGCCGAAATGGTCGATGTGGCCGCCGGCGCGCACAATCGCGCTGGGCACCACGTCGCGGCGGTCCAAGATCGCCGAGGCGCCGAGGATGAGGAGAAAATCGCAACCCCGGCTGGTCAGCTCTTGGATGGCGCCGGTGACCTCGCCCGCGTCATGGCCGCAGCGGATCTCGTGCGCGAGTCGGCTGCCCAGGGGCTCGATGCGGTCGCGCACCACGGTGACGGTTTTTTCAGGGATCGAGGGCTTGGTGTCGGCCAGGGTGGTCTGGATGAGCCCGAAGGAGAAGGTCTTGAACGGCGCCACATGGATGGCGGCTTCCTTGGCGCGGGCGCAACAACTCTCGACCACGCTTGCCCTCACCGCGAAGGGGATGATCTTGACCGTCGCCACCATCTGCTTGGGTTTGACCACGTCATAGGGCCCGATGGTGGCGATGGTGACGGCCTCGTCCACCGAATTGGCGCGGTGAAGGGCGGCTTGATCGATCTTGGCGACGCCGGCGGTCTCGGCATAGAGGTTGACCCGGCCGGTGAAGGCGGCGCTTGCGGTAAGGCCTTTGCCGGTTAACGCCGCCGCCACCCGGGTTGCGGCCTCGTCCTCGCCGATGTCATCGGGCTCCAGCCGGACCGCGATGACGCTTTCAATGCCGGCTTGGCGCAATTGATCGAGATCGGCCTCGGTGAGTTGGCGGCCCTTCTTGAAGCTGCGTTCGCCGACCCGGTGGCGATGGACCAGGATCGCCCCTTCGGCGTCGTCGACGGCGATGTCGCCGAATTTCATGCCGCCTTTTCCTTTTTCTTCTTCGGCGGGTGCAGCACCTGGGTCATTTGCGCCAGGATGGCGACGGCAATTTCGGGCGGTGATTCGGCATGAATGTCGAGCCCGATGGGGCCATGGATGCGGGCGAGCTCATCCTCGCCGAAGCCGGCCTGCTTAAGCCGGCCGAGGCGCGCCGCATTGGATGCGTTGCTGCCCAGTGCGCCGATGTAGAACGCCTGGGATTTGAGCGCGACGCCCAATCCCGGCTCGTCGAGCTTGGGGTCGTGGGTCAGCGCCACCACCGCGGTGCGGTGGTCGGGCGCCATCGCCTCCATCGCCTTGTCGGGCCATTCGCGGGAAATCTCGGCATCGGGGAAGCGTTCCTTGGTGGCCCAGGCGCCGCGCGGATCGATCACGGTGACGTCGTAGCCCGCCATCACCGCCATCGGCACCAGGGTTTGGGCGATGTGGACGGCGCCGATCACCGCCAGGCGCTTGGGCGGGTTGAGGACCTGGAGGAACAGCTTGCGTCCGCCGGCCTCGATGGTGGTGCAGCGGTCACGGCCAATGGCGGTCTCGATCTCCGCCATCACGTCGGGGGTTAGCGTCAAGTCACCATGGGCGGCGCCGGCGGTGACGATGGCCTGGGCGCCGGCATCGAGATCGGTGACGGTGACCACCGGCTGGCGTGCCGCAGTGGCCGCCAGAATCCTTTGTAACGCATCCTGTTTCATTCCACCCTCTCGACGAAAACCTCGATCTTGCCGCCGCAGGCGAGGCCGACTTCCCAGGCTTGTTCGTTGGTGACGCCGAATTTCAGCGTCCGCGGCTTGCCGTCGCGGATGACTTCCATGGCCTCGCCGACCACCGCGGTCTCGACGCAGCCGCCGGACACCGAGCCGACGAATTTACTGGCATCATCGACCGCAAGCTGGCTGCCCAGGGGGCGCGGCGATGAGCCCCAGGTGGCGACCACGGTGGCCAGGGCGACGCCCTTGCCCTCGGCCTTCCAGGCCGCGGCCTGCTTGAGAACGTCGTCGTAATCGGGCGCGCTCATGATCTCATCTCCTTCATGCTCCGGCGTTGCCGGGAACAGGTTACCCTTTGTGCGCGGCGCGGCAGGCCCGCCATATTTTCTCACGCGTCGCCGGCATGTCCAGGTCTTCGATGCCGATGGCGTCGGTGACGGCGTTGATCAACGCCGCCGGCGCGGCGATGGCGCCCGTCTCGCCACAACCCTTGACCCCCAAGGGATTGTGGGGGCAGGGCGTAACCAAGGTGGCGACCTCGAAACTGGGCAGGTCGTCGGCCCGTGGCATGGCATAGTCCATATAGGACCCGGTTACCAATTGACCACTATCGCTATCATAGACGCAATGCTCGAGCATGGCTTGGCCAATACCATGGGCGATGCCACCATGGACCTGGCCCTCGACGATCATCGGGTTGATGAGCACGCCGAAATCGTCGACGGCGACCCAGTTGACGATCTCGACGGCTCCGGTCTCGGGGTCGATTTCGACCTCGCTGATATGGCACCCCGCCGGGAAGGTGAAATTGGGTGGGTCATAAAAGGCGGTTTCATCGAGCCCCGGTTCGAGCTTATCCAGGGGGTAATTGTGGGGGACATAGGCGGCGAACGCGACCTCGGCCATGGTGACGCTGCGGTTGGTGCCGGCGGCCTTGAAGGCGCCGGCCTCGAAGGAAATGTCTTGCGCCTCGGCTTCGAGCAGATGGGCGGCGATCTGCTTGCCCTTGGCGACGATCTTGTCGGCGGCCTTGGCGATCGCCGAACCGCCGACCGCCAGTGACCGCGAGCCGTAGGTTCCCATGCCAAAGGGTCCGCGGTCGGTGTCGCCTTGGACGACATCGATGTCGGCGAGGGGAATGCCAAGACGCTCGGCGATGATCTGGGCAAAGCAGGTTTCATGGCCCTGGCCCTGGCTTTGGGTGCCGGTGAACAGGGTGACGCTGCCGGTGGGATTGAAACGAATCTCGGCGGCCTCGAACAGTCCGGCGCGGGCGCCGATGGCGCCGGCGACGGCGGATGGTGCGAGGCCGCAGGCCTCGATATAGCTGGAAAATCCGATGCCGCGCAACTTGCCGCCGGCCGCCGCAGCGGCGCGGCGCTGTTCGAATTCGCCAACCTTGGCCCGCTTCAACGCCTCATCGAGCAGCGGCGGGTAATTGCCGCTGTCGTAGGTCATGACCACCGGGCTCTGGTAGGGGAACGCATCGGCGGCGATCAGGTTGCGGCGGCGGATCTCGGCCTGATCGAGTCCCAGTTGCCGCGCCGCCTTGGTGACGAGACGCTCGACCACATAGGTCGCTTCGGGCCGCCCGGCGCCGCGCTCGGCATCGACCGGGGCGGTGGTGGTGAACACCGCCGTGACGGCGCAGTGCACCGCCGGGGTTTTGTACTGGCCGGCGAGCAAGGGCGCGTACAGGTAGGTGGGAATCATGGGCCCGAAGGTCGAGAGATAAGCGCCCATATTGGCCTTGGTGTCGACACGCAGGCCGAGGAAATTGCCATCGTCATCGAGGGCAAGCTCGGCGTGGGTTTCGTGGTCACGGCCGTGGGTGTCGGCGAGGAACGATTCGGCGCGTTCCGCCGTCCATTTAATCGGTCGGCCGATCTTCCCCGCCGCCCAGGTGATGACCGCTTCTTCAGGGTAAAGGGGGATCTTGGAGCCGAAACCGCCGCCGACGTCATATGAGACGACGCGGAGCTTATGCTCCGGGATTTTCAGTACGAAAGCGGCCAGCAACAGCCGCGCCACATGGGGGTTCTGGCTGGCGAGGTAAAGGGTATAGGCGCCTGAGGCGGGGTCATAGGCGGCGCAAGCCGCGCGCGGCTCGATGGCGTTGGGGATCTTGCGGTTGTTGACGATGTCGATGCCGACGATGTGATCGGCCTTGGCGAAGGCGTCATCGGTGGCCGCCTTGTCGCCAAGCTGCCATTGGAAACAGACATTGCCGGGGGCATCGGCATGGAGCTCCGGCGCGCCCTCGGCCAGCGCATCCGCCGGCGATACCACGGCGCCAAGATCATCATAATCGACCGTGATGAGCCCGGCGGCATCCTTGGCGGCATCGATGGTCTCGGCAACCACCATCGCCACCAGATCGCCGACGAAACGCACCTTATCCTGCGCCAGGGCCGGCCGCGGCGGCTCGTTCATGGGCCCCTTGTCGGGGGCGAAGGCGCAGGGAATGGACCCGATGCCGTCGGTCTTGATGTCATCGCCGGTGAACACCGCGACCACGCCCGGCGCCGCCATGGCGGCGGAGATATCGAGGGCATCGATGCGGGCGTGGGCCCGGACCGAGCGCAGGAAATAGCCATAAACCTGGCCCGGTAAGTTAAGATCAGAAGTATAGCGCCCGCGGCCGGTGAGGAATCGCAGATCCTCGGCGCGCTTGACCGGGACACCGATGCCGCCTTCAGCCATCGCCGCCGCCTTTTGCGCCCGCCGTGGGCCCGCGATCCGTCACCGTGGTATTGGAAGCAGCCATCCTGTTCCCCCTGACCATGGTTTCATGTCCCCATCATTGTTGCCATCAAGTCTGGTTCAGCAATGGATTGGGGTCAAGGGCGGCAAAAGCCCAGAAAAAGCGGGCGCCGGAGGCCCGGCGCCCGCCAATGTTGACGATAACGGCGTTTTCTAGCCCAAGGCGGCCTTGACCCGCGCCGGCGTGTAGGGCGCCCGGCGCAGCCTGACACCGGTGGCATCATAGAACGCGTTGGCGATGGCGCCGGAAACCGGCCGTGTCGACGGCTCACCGGCGCCCTTGGGCATGATGTTGGGCCGGTCGATGAGGACGATGTCGATCTCTTCCGGCGCCTCCGTGGCTTCGAGGATTGGATAGGTTTCCCAGTCGACGCTGGTGACCATCTCGTTGTCGAAATTGACCTCTTCCCACAGCATCCGGCTGGTGGCCATGACGATGTTGCCCTCGATGCAACGGCGCAGCCCGTCGGGATTGATGATCAGGCCGCATTCATGGGCGATGGTGAATTTCCGTGGCCACACCCGCCCGGTCTTGCGGTCGACCTCGACCTCGGCGACGATGGCCAGCACCGCGCCGTTGCGCTGGGCATAGGCGATGCCCCGGCCCGTGACCGTCGAGGTGCCGCCGGGCTTGCCCTGGGCGCCGACCCGTGGCTTCCACCCGGCCTTTTCCGCCGCCACTTTGACGACCTGGGCGTCGATTTTCTTCTTGATGTGTTTGAGGCGGAATTCCACCGGATCCGCGCCCGCCGCCAGCGCCATCTCGTCGATGAAGGATTCACTGGCGAAATGCAGCTGCGGCCCCAGGGGATCGCGGAAATGGGACGTCCGCAACGGCGACGCCCGATCCAACAGCGGATGGATGATCTCCCACCCCGCCCGCTTGTTGGGGAACACATAGGATTCCGCTGGGGTGCGGAATAACTTCCTCGGCGTCAGCTTGGCGCCGGTGAGCTGCCCGGCCAGGGTGTAGCTGGGACTGGCCTCGTTGGAACGCACATTCTGACGGTCGAACCCCTTGGAATGGAAGTGGTAGGCGATGACATTGCCCTGGGCGTCGAGCCCGGCGCGCAACGGATGAACCGAGGCCGGCGACTTGGGGTCCCAAGCGGTGCCCTCATGGCGCATGCCCTGGACCCGCACCGGCTTGCCCACCAGTTTGGAGAACATGGCGGCGTCATGGGCGCCGTCACCGGCATCGTTGCGGCCGTAGGAGCCCGGCCCCGGAATCCAGATACCGCGGACCTGGTCCTTCTTTAGCCCCAACAGCTTGGCGATGCCATTCCTGGAATAGTGGGGTTTCTGGGAGCCGGTCCATATGGTCGCCTCATTGTCCTTGACTTCGGCGATGGCGGAGGCCGGCCCCATGCTGGCATGGGACTGGAATGGCCATTCATATTCGGCCTCGATGACCTTGGCCGCGCCCTTGATGGCCTTGTCCACATCACCATCATCCTTGGCCTTCATTTTGGCCTTCATGACCGGCGCCTTGCGGATGTAGTCATAAATGGCATCCTGGTTGGGGAACGGGGCCTTGACCTTGGACCAGTTGACCTTGAGCTGCTCCGCCGCCCGGATGGCGTCCCATTCCTTGTCGGCGACGACGCCGATGAAGTCCTTGTGGCGCACAACCTGGACACCCGGAATGTTCATGATCGAGCTCTCATCGACGCTGAGCGGCTTGGCGCCCGCCTTCGAGGGGCGGATGACCCGGCCATGGACCATGCCCGGCACCTTGATGTCGGTGATGAAATCGAGGGTGCCGTAGACCTTGCCGGGAACGTCGTACCGGGGATGCGATTGGCCGACGACTTTGTAGCTATCGGGCGACTTGGGCTTGGCGATACCGACGGATTTGAGCCGGTTGCCCATGCGCTTGTTCCACTTGAGCTTGACGTTGAAGTGGTTGCCACCGATCAGCTTGCCGTAGGCGACCCTCTTCGAAGTGCCCTTGAGCTTGACGAAACCGTCGGCGGTCTCGAGCTTGTCGACCGCAACCTTGAAGCGCTTCGCGGCCATCTCCATCAGGATGCGCCGCGCCTCGGCGGCGGCGTTGCGCATCGGGATGCCGCCGCGCTGGATGCCGGTGGAGCCGGAACCGCCGCCCTGGTTGACGGAGGTGGCGGTATCGCCCATCACCACCTTCATGGCCTTGAAGGGCACATCAAGTTCGTCGGCAACGATCTGGGCGATGGCGACATCGAGGCCCTGGCCCATGTCCATCTTGCCGAAGAACGCCGTGACCTGGCCGCTCTCGGCGATCTTGAGGAAGGAGGACAGCTCGTCCGGGGTCAGCAGCGGCTGTTTTGCCGCCAGCGCCGCGTGGGCCGTGCCCGGTTTCAACGTGATCGGTGTCGAGATCGTGACCACCAATGCGCCGGCGCCCTTGAGGACGCTGCGGCGCGTCATGACAAAGTCTTTCATGATCGTCATCGTGATTTCCTCCCTTAGGCCTTGGCGACGCGCTTGATGGCGCGAATGATGCCCATATGGGTGCCGCAACGGCATTTGAGACCCACCAGCGACTCGCGGATCTGCTTGTCGTTGGGGTGGGGATTCTTCTTGAGATAGGCCGCGGCGGTCATGATCCAGCCATTGAGGCAATAACCGCATTGGGGGACCTGTTCGTCGACGAAGGCCTTCTGCAAGGGATGGGGATTTTCCGCCGTGCCGAGGCCCGCAAGCGTCGTGACCTTGGCTCCCTTGACCGCCGACACCGGCGTCACGCAAGAGCGAACCGCTTCGCCGTCCACATGCACCGTGCAGGCGCCGCATTGCGCCAAGCCACAACCGAAATGGGGATTGCTGAGACCGAGATCGTTCCGCAGCGCATAGAGCAATGGCATGTCCGGGTCGACTTCGACCGTATGGGACTTGCCGTTGACATTGAGGGAAATACGCTCCGCCATGATGGCATTCCTCCCTGAGCTAAAGCGTTTATAAAAACAAGTACGATTATTACAATTTCGTACTTCCACGACTCATAACATTATTCCGGTTTCTTGCATACATACGTATGCAGCCACACACGCGGATGTGAACCAACGCGGAAGCCATCACTCGGCCTTGACTCACCTTGAGTACGCGGGCAAATTCCGGGCGCGCCGTATAAAAACAAAACCAAATACCAATGACCGGGGGGAACCAATGTCCGAAACATTCGCGCTCAAGGTGAACGGGCGAACGCACCAGGTCGAGGTCGAGCCCGACACCGCGCTTCTGTATGTGTTGCGCAATGATCTCGGGCTTTTCGGCGCCAAATACGGCTGCGGTGTCGAACAATGCGGCGCTTGCAATGTCATCATCGATGGCGAGGCGGTAAATTCCTGCTCCATGACCGTCGCCGAGGCCCAGGGCCAGGACATCACCACCCTCGAAGGGCTGGGCACGGTCGGCAATCTCCATCCCCTGCAGCGCGCGTTCCTCGATCACCAGGCGGCGCAATGCGGCTATTGCACGTCGGGCATCATCATCGAGGCCAAGGCCTTGCTCGACCGCAACCCCAAGGCCAGTGACTTCGAGATCAGAGCGGCGCTGGCCCACAATCTCTGCCGCTGCGGCACCCATCACCGGGTGATGAAGGCGATCAAGCAGGCTCAGCGGGAGATGGCGTGATGAACGGCGTGAAACTTCCGGCCAACCTTGCGAAGGACGCGTGTCTCGATTCCTGGCTGCGCATCGATGCCGGCGACACCGTCACCGTCTTCACCGGCAAGGCCGAGATCGGCCAGGGCATCCGCACCGCCATCGCCCAGATCGCGGCGGAGGAACTCGATGTCGCCTTTGAACGCATCCGGGTCGTCACCGCAGACACCGGCCAGACCCCGAACGAGCGCATCACCGCCGGCAGCGGCTCGGTGGAGGAATCGGGCGGCGCCATGCGCCAAGTAACGGCCGAGGCGCGGCATTTCATGGTCGGCCTCGCCGCCAAGGAGTGGGAGGTGGCGGCGGGGGGCCTCACCGTCGAGGACGGCACCATCAAGAACCCCCAGGGCAACCAGCAGATCAGCTATTGGGAACTGATGGCGGGCAAGGAATTCGCCGTCGAGGCCACCGGCGCCGCGAGGCCGAAGCCCGCCGCCGATTATGACATCGTCGGCGAGCCGGTGCCGCGGATCGATCTTCCCGCCAAGCTTACCGGCGAGGCCAGCTTCATCCAGGATATGCGTCTGCCCGACATGGTGTTCGCCCGGGTTGTGCGGCCGCCGAGCTATGACGCCCGGCTCGAATCCCTCGATGATTCGGGCGTCCTGGCCCTTGCCGGCGTGGTCAAGGTGGTGCGCGACGGCCGTTTCCTTGCCGTCATCGCCGAGAGGGAAGACCAGGCCGTCCGCGCCCGCGAAAAGCTCATTCAGGCGGCAACATGGTCGGAAGAGGCGAACCTCCCCGACGAGGACCGCATTTTCGAGTGGCTGATCACCCAGGACTCAGACGACCACCTGGTGGTCGACGGCGTCCCCCAGGAAGGGCCGGTGCCGCCCATCGAGATTCCCGAAAGCGCCGCCGAGACCCTGGAGGCGACCTATTGCCGGCCCTACCATATGCACGCCTCGGTGGGGCCGTCGGCGGCGATGGCGCACCTCGCCGACGGCAAGATGACGGTGTGGACCCACTCCCAGGGGGTCTATCCGTTGCAAGCGGCCCTGGCCCATGCCCTCAAAATGAACGCCGACGACATCCGCACCGTCCATACCGACAGCGCCGGGTGTTACGGCCATAACGGCGCCGATGACGCCGCCCTTGACGCGGCGCTGCTGGCCCGCGAGGTGCCGGGGCGCCCGGTGTTGGTGCAGTGGATGCGCGAGGATGAAAATGCGTGGGAGCCCTATGGCCCGGCCATGGTGATCCAGAACCAGGCCAGCCTCGACGATCACGGGCGCATCATCGACTGGAACCACGATGTCTACAGCACCACCCATGCGGGCCGGCCCCGGGCCAGCGCCGACCATTCGGGACTGATCGCGGCCTGGCATGTGGCCGCGCCCATGGCCCGGACGCCGGCCGCCGCCAACATGGGCAAGGAAGCGGGGTCCCACCGCAACGCCACCCCTTATTACGACTTCCCCCGCCGCCGCATCGTCGATCACTTCATCGCCCCAAGGCCGCTCAGGGTGTCGTCCCTTCGCGGTCTCGGCGCTTATACCAACCTGTTCGCCATCGAATCCTTCATGGATGAGTTGGCCCACGCCGCCGGCATCGACCCGGTGGAATTCCGTCTGCGTAATTTGTCCGACGAGCGCGCCAAGGCCGTGATCACAGCCGCCGCCGAGGCTTCCGGCTGGGGCTCGGAGTGCCCCGAAGGGGTGGGCCGCGGCATCGCGTTCAACCGCTACAAGAACAGCAAATGCTACACCGCCATCGTCGTCGAGCTTGCGGTCGACCGCGCCACCGGCAGGGTCCAGCTACAGCGCGCCGTCATCGCCGGTGACGCCGGCCAGATCGTCAATCCCGACGGTCTGGCCAACCAGTTGGACGGCGGTTTCATCCAGGCGGCGAGCTGGACCCTCAAGGAACGGGTCTCATTCGACCGCTTCCGCACCACCAGCCTCGACTGGGAGGGCTATCCCATCCTCGAATTCTCCGAGGTGCCAGAGATCGAAACCGTGCTCCTGGAACACCCCGACGCGCCCTATCTCGGCAGTGGCGAGGGCACCCAGGGCCCGACACCGGCGGCGATCGCCAACGCCATCTTTGCCGCCACCGGCGTGCGCATGCGCGAGCTCCCTTTCACCCCGGAGCGGGTCAAACGGGAACTGGGCTAAGGGTATCGGCGCAGCTCTTAAGGGCATAAGCCTTGCGGCTGTAAGGTATTTCTTGCTATAGGGAATTGAGCCATTGGTGCCGATGGCGATCCAATTAAGTAGGAGGACTTAATGTCCATGCGTAGCGCCATACTGGCGGCAGCCGCCGCCTTGATGTTGCCGTCCCTTGCCTTGGCCCAAATGCCGCCTGGCGGTTACGCCAGCATGTCCGGTGGCATCAATCTCACCAATGATTCAGATATCACCGGCACAGGTATCAATCTCACCGCCGATTTCGACAATGGCTGGGGGCTTGCCGGCGCCGTCGGTTACAAATACCCTTCCGGCCTCAGGCTTGAAGGCGAGATTAGCTTCCGCGACAACGAGGTCGATAGTGTCAGTGGTGTCACCACCGGCAGCGGCGACGTCTCCAGTTTCGGCTTCATGGCCAATGTGCTCTACGATTTCGGCAACGGCAAGATCGTGCCCTATATCGGTGCCGGTATCGGCCTCGCCCATGTCAGCTTCGATGCGATCTCGCCGGTTGGCGGCAGCGTCGTCGATGACAGCGACACGGTCTTCGCCTATCAAGGCATCGCCGGCCTCGCCGTGCCGTTGAACGATTTGGTCGCCCTATCCCTTGATTACCGCTATTTCGCCACGGCGGACCCAGACACCACCACGGATTCGGGCACCAATGTCGAGGGCGAATACAAAAATCACACCATCATGGTGGGGCTGCGCTTCTCCTTCGGCGCGCCGAGACCGGTGCCCAAGCCGATGGCGCAACCGATGCCGGCGCCGAAACCGATGGCGAAACCCAAACCGGCTCCGGCGCCCCCGCCCCCGCCGATGGCCGCGCCGATGCCGGCGCCCAAACCGATGACCCGGTCGTTCCTGGTGTTCTTCGATTGGGACAAGTCGAACATCACGCCTGAGGCCAACAATGTGCTGCGTCAGGCGGCGGCCAACGCCAGGAGCGCCAAGGTCACGCGGATCACACTGACCGGCCATGCCGACCGTTCGGGCTCGAAGCGCTACAACATGCGGCTGTCGTTGCGCCGGGCCAACAACGTCAAGCGTACCCTCCGGGGCCTGGGCGTCCCGGAGAAAAACATGGCCGTCATCGGCCGTGGCGAGACCCAGCCCCTGGTGCCGACGTCCGACGGCGTGCGCGAAGCGCAAAACCGGCGGGTCGAGATCGTGTTCTGAACCGCACAACAGAGGCCACGAATTTAAGGGCACAGCCTTCGCGGGGTGTGCCCTTTTCGATTCTGGATTTCGATGACGTGGCTAATTGGCGCCGGTGCCGAGCTCGGCGCCGTTGACGCCGTTGAGGTAGTGAAAGCGCCCCGAGGGGATGAAATTCGCGAGCCTGCCGCCCCTGACCCGGATTACGGTGTCATAAAGCTCCGCCGAAACCGAGCAGAACTCCGGCAGGGTCATGCTGCGGAGCGAGGCCTGGTTGGCGATAGCGGTGATGTATTTGTCGAGCCTGCCGGTGGAACCCGAACCATAGCGCCGTGCGAAATAACGCCTGAGCACGCCGCCATAATTGACCAGCTGGCTTTGGTAGGTGAGGACGAAGTTATCGTACTGGTTGCGGTAGAACCGGTGCTTGCAGGACAATGCCGCGACCATCAGTTCGGTCTGGATCTTGCGCACATGAAAAGCGGTCTGCTCTTCATGGCTGAGTCGTGCCGCATCGGCGCCCAGGGCGCTAACCAGCAGGCAACCAGCCGCCAAAATGGCTATCAGACAATGCCGAAGCAATTCCAATCCCCCTGATCAACCGTCCGGGATTCAGTAAAGCCCAGTTAGGTTAATGGTCCCTTACTCTATCGCAGAGGCCGGGGAATCTCCAGAGATTCATGATCAATTGGAGAAAAAAGCCCCCCGGCGAAAAAAGCGGCGCCCAAGGGCGCCGCTCTTCCGTCCATATCCTCCCGGTTACTTCAAACCATTATGGACAGGTGATCTTCTTGGTCAGATCCTTGTTGGCGTAATAGCGGAAGTCGCAGCTCATGCCGATCTTGAGCGCCTTGCGCTTGGCCTTCTTGCCGCCGACGGTGATCTTGGTGCGCCGGCCCGAGAGCTTGAAGGTGAACTTGCGGCCGTTCTTGTCTTGGACCGATATGCGCTTCTTGGAGACCTTGGTTACCTTGGCCTTGACGCGCTTGAGCTTGACCTTGACGACCTTGCCGATCGCCATGGCCTCGCGCGCCCGGGCCACCACGGATTTCGGATAATTCAGGAACTTGGCCAGGATTTTCTCGACCTCTTCGCCGTTCCAGGGCTGGATAGGCAGATGCTGGCGCTTGGTCTCCTTGAGGAACTCCTTGTCCTTCATGGTTGCCATGAAGGCGGTGCGCAGCGCTTGTTTCTGCGCCTCGGGAAGTTTGGGCGGTGCCGCGATGGGGCGACCGAGGATATGGCGGCCGTAGATCAGGTCGAGGACCTTCCTATCCGCGTCGGTCTTGACATAATCATAGAGGTGGGGGACGCCCTTCAAGTCCGGATGCTTCTTGACGGCGGTCTGCACCAACACCACCAGCTTGCCGGATTTCCATTCCTGGCGCCGGCGCGCCTTAAGCGACGACAGCGCGAAGCCGCAACCGCCCTGGACCTCTTCGCGCTTCATGGCCAACAGCACGCCGGTGGAGCCGGGGTAGCCGTGGATCACCTTGATGCGCGAGCCAAGCAGGAAATTGAAGCCGCGGGGATGCTGAGAGTTGACCCCGGTGGGACCGGTGGCGCCGAAGATTGCCGAGCCATTCAACAGATCATCGAAGTTCTTGATGCCCGCTGTGTGCCACGCGGTGCAGGTGCCGGTGGTCTGGTCGAGATTGCCGATCCAAGTGAATTTGGCGGTTTCGAACTTGGCCTTCTTGATCCCGAACAGCGGCGCGAACGCGGTGGAGGACGCGAAGATGCCCATCACCGATCCATCCCGGGGCGCCTTGTTGTAGAGATAGTTGGCAAGCCGCATGCTTCCGGCGCCCGGCATGTTCTTGACCACGATGGTGGGCTTGCCGGGAATGTGCCTTCCCATATGGCGGCCGATGACGCGGCTATAGGCGTCGTAGC
>JAZFWG010000049.1:0-7196 GCA_036448135.1 Alphaproteobacteria bacterium | reverse complement strand
GCCGGGTATTACGGGGAAAGGCAGAACGTTCCCGACGACCGCTATGTCGCCCCTTAAGCGTTAGACCGTCACGCGGCCGCGGTGGGGAGGCGGGGCGGCTGCGGGTTATTTGGCCGCGGCGCGGATCTCGCCCCGGGTCATCATATAGGCGGCGGTGAAGATCACCACGGCCCCGACCCAGACCCACGGGCCCGTCGCTTCGCTGAAAATCAGATACGCGAAGATGGCGGTGACCGGCAGGCGCATGAAACTCAAGGGCGAGATGACGCTGGCCTCGGCATATTTGAAGGCGCGGATGATGCAATATGGCGCCGCAGTGCCGACGGTGGTCAGCAGCAACAGCCCCGGCACGTCCTGCCACCCCGGCATGACCCAGACCCACAGCATGGGAAAGAAGGCGAACACCATAAGCATGCCCTGATAATAGAAGGTGGTGGTGGCCGGCGAATCCGTGCGCGCCAAAGACCGCGAATAGATCACTACGGTGGCGTAACAGAACGCCGATCCCAGCACCATCAGGGCGGCAAGGCCGATCGGGATGGCGCCGGGCCGAAGGATGATCAGGGCGCCGCAGAAGCCGACGGCAATGGCCCCCCAGCGGTATTTCCCCGGCCGTTCGCCGAGGAACAGGATGGCCAGCACCGCGACCCACAGGGGCTCGGTGAAGTGGAGCGCCACCGCCTTGCCCAGCGGCATCATGGCGAGGGCGGCGAACCACAGCCACATGCCGATGAAATTGAAGATGTTGCGCTGGAGATGGAAGCCGAACCGCCGCGTCCTGAGGGAATAGCCCCCGCGCCAGGCGTAAATGGCGAGGAACAGCAGAAAGCCGAAGAAATTGCGGAGGAACACGATTTCGATGGCGGGCAGGCGGTCGGACACCAGGCGCACGCCCACCGGCACCAGGGAATAGAGCATACCGGCGAGCAGCGCCCAGAGGACGCCGTGCATGACATTGGGGGATAACAGACCGCCGCGGCCGGGCGGAGTAGGGGACGACATGGCGCCAGTCTACACCTGAGCCGGCTCAATCGGCAGGCTAGGTCTTTTCCGCCTCCTCGATCGCCTTCAGCACCTTGGGCGGTGACATCGGCAGTTCATACATGCGCACGCCGATGGCATCCCGAATGGCGTTGGCAATCGCCGCCATGGTGGGGATCAGCGGGACCTCACCGACACCACGAAGGCCGAAGGGCGCATCCGGGTTGGGCACCTCGACGATGACGGTATCGATCATGGGCACGTCGGAGGCGACGGGGACCCGGTAATCCAGGAACCCCGGGTTCTGCAGACGGCCATCCTCGCCATAGATATATTCCTCGTTCAAGGCCCAGCCGTTGCCCTGGACGGCGCCGCCCTGGAACTGGCCTTCGACCTGGCTGGGATGGATCGCCTTGCCGGCGTCCTGGATCACGGTGTAGCGCTTGATATCGGTGCGTCCAGTTTCCTTGTCGACCTCGACATCGACGATATGGATGCCGAATCCGGGTCCGGCGCCGGTGGCGACAATCTCGGCATGGCCGGCGATGGTGCCACCGAGCGCGATCGAGCGCTTGGCGATCTCGGCCAACGGCAGGGGGTCGAAATCACCCACATTGGAGCTGGAGGGGCGGCAGAAGCCGTCCTCATAGACCACGCCGTCGGCGGGAACGTCCCAGATTTCCGCGGCGCGTTCGCAGGCCACCTTGATGGCCTTGCGGGTGGCATCGATCAGCGCCTTGCCGCTGGAAAAGGTGACGCGGCTGCCGGCGGTGACATGATTGTAGCCCAGCGCGTTGGTGTCGGCGATGGACGGCCGCACCTTGTCGACATCGATACCGAGTTCTTCCGCCGCCATCATGGCCAATGACACCCGCGAGCCGCCGACATCGGGATTGCCGGTGATCAGGGTCGCGGTGCCGTCCTCGTTGATGTTGATGGTGGCGCTGGATGGCCCGCCACGGTTGAACCAGAACCCGGTGGCGATGCCGCGGCCCTGGTTGGCACCGAGCGGAGCGGTGTAATGGGGATGCTCCTTGGCGGTCTTGAGAACCGTGGTGAAGCCGATGGGGCCGAAGGTCTGGCCGTAGACCGTGGTGTAGCCTTCCTCGGCGGCATTCTTGAGACGGAATTCGATCGGATCCATGCCAATCTTGCGGGCCATTTCGTCCACGATCTGCTCGATGCCGAAGACGGTGGGCGGCACGCAGGGCGCGCGGAACGCCGCCACCTTGGGGCGGTTCGTCACCACCTCGTGACCGACGGATTTGACGTTCTCCAGATCGTAGCGGGTGAAACCGGCCATCGCCGCATTGGCGAACATGGAGCCGGCGAAGGGCCCGGTCTCGTAGATCAGATCGGCCTCGGCGGCGGTGATCTTGCCGTCCTTGGTGCAGCCCATCTTGAACCAGGTCGCAGTGCCCGAAACCGGTCCGGTGGCGCGGAGCACCTCGTTGCGGCTGAGCACCAGCTTCACCGGCCGCGACGATTTGCGCGACAGCGCGATCGCCACCGGCTCGATATATGAATAGTTCTTGCCACCGAAACCGCCGCCCATTTCCGATTGGGTGACGCAGATCTTGGAGACATCCATGGCCAACAGGTTGGCGCAGACCTGGCGGAAGCGGAAATGGCCCTGGGTGGTGCACCACACTTCGGCCTGGCCGTCCTCGGTATAGCTGGCGACGCAGGCCTGGGGCTCGATATAGCCCTGGTGCATGGCCTTGGTCTTGAAGTGGTGCTCGACGATGACGTCGGCCTCCTTGAAGCCCTTCTCAACATCGCCCATGGCGTATTCGACGCGCTCGGTCACGTTGGAGGGCTTGTCGGGCTTGGGATCGACGCCCTTGGTAAAGATATCATCGCGCAACAGCGGCGCGTCCGGCTTCATCGCCTCCATGATGTCCATGACATGGGGCAGGACCTCGTATTCGACCTCGATCAGCTTGACCGCCTTGCGGGCGATGGTGGCGGAGGTGGCGGCGACGGCGGCGACCGCATGGCCGTCATAGAACACCTTGCCCCGCGCCATCATGTTGCGGGTCTGGTCGTCATAGGGGGTCCCCGGCTTCATATCGGGGAAGTCGGCGGAGGTCACCACGGCCTTGACGCCGGCAAGGGCCTCGGCGGCGGAGGTGTCGATGGAGAGGATGCGGGCGTGGGGATGGGGGCTGCGCTTGAACATGCCATGGAGCATGCTGGGCAGGTGAATATCGGCGCCGAAGCGCGCCCTACCGGTGACCTTGTCGACCCCGTCGGCCTTGATCGGCCGGGTGCCGACGGTCTTGAGTACCTTGTCCTTCTGGAAATAGTCGGTGTCCAATTGAGTCGCCATGTTACGCCCCCCTCATGTCCGCGGCCGCGTCGAGCACGGACCGGATGATCTTGTCATAGCCGGTGCAGCGGCAGAGATTGCCGGCGAGCCAGTAACGCACCTCGATCTCGCTGGGATCCGGGTTGCGCTCCAGCAACGCCCGGGCCGCGATCAGGATGCCCGGGGTGCAAATGCCGCATTGCAGCCCGTTCTCTTCCAGGAACTTCTGTTGCAGCGGATGCAGGGTCTCGCCATCGGCCATGCCCTCGATGGTGTCGATGGTCTTGCCGTCGGCCTCGATGCCGAGCACCAGGCACGAACACACCAGCTTGCCTTCGAGCATGACGCTACAGGCCCCGCAGTCCCCGGACGAGCACCCTTCCTTGGAGCCGGTGAGGAACATCTCGTCGCGCAGCACGTCGAGCAAGGTCTGCTCCGCATCGCACAGGAACTCGTAAGTGTCACCATTGACGGTGGTCGCCACATGTTTTCTTGCCATTAGTTCTGCCTCGCTCTTGCCAGGGCCTGTTGGGCCACGCGCCGGGCCAACACGCCGGCGACCTTGATGCGGAATTCCTTGGTGCCGCGCTTGTCATCGATGGGACGGCACGCCGCCGATGCGGCTTTGGCCAGATTTTCCAGCGCCGCGTCATCGACCGGGGTGCCGACCAGGGCATCGGCGCATTCGGCGACCACGAGCATCTTGGCCGCGACGGCGCCGAGCACGACCCGCGCAGCCGAACAGATGCCCGCATCGTCGAGCGTGAGATCGACGCCGACCCCGACCACGGCGATGTCCATCTCGGTCCGGGGCGTGAAGCGCTGATAGGCGTCGCCGGAATGGGCCGGCCGGGGCGGGAACTTGAACCAGACGACGAGTTCGCCCTTTTCCAGCGAGGTCTGGCCCGGGCCGGTGGCGATGTCCTCGACCGCGGCGTCGCGCTCGCCGTTGGGGCCGATGATATGGACCGTGGCGCCCGACGCGATCAACGGCGGCACGCTGTCGGCGGCGGGCGACGCGTTGCACAAATTGCCCCCCATCGAAGCCCGGCCCTTGATCTGGATCGAGCCGATCAGGGCGACGCCTTCGATCACCCCGGGCCAGGCCGCCTTGAACTCGGCATGGTCGCAAAGCTCCATGCCGGTGACCGCGGCGCCGACCCGCCAGCCGCCGTCCGCCTCATGGGTGATGGCGCCCATCTCGGGGATGTTCTTGATGTCGACCACCAGGGCGGGCTCGATCATGTCCGAGCGCATCTGCACCACCAGATCGGTGCCGCCGGCCATGACCCGGGCCTCGCCCTCGGCATTGGCGAGCAACGCCACCGCCGCGTCGAGGCTCCCGGGAGCCTCGTACTGCAAATCAACCATGGTTCTCCCTTGTGTTCTCTGTGTGTTCTTAAGTCTTGGTTGCCGCCCCTATCATGGCCAATCCCGGCTCGGGTTTCCAGGGTTATGTGGCCAGGGTGTTGTGGGCTGGGTTATGTGGGAAGCGCCCGCCCCGATCAAGGGTGAGGGGGGGAAGGTTTGGCAGGGGCGTGGGTCGGGAGGCGGGGTGGCCTTAAGCCGCCGTGTTGGCCTATCCCGTCTTGGCCGCGGGGGCCGTCGCTTTCTCCTCGGGGGCCTCGACCATACGTTTGGCCGGGAAGCGCACCGTCACCGTGGTGCCGGCGCCGAGCTTGCTCTGGACATCCACCGAGCCGCCATGCAATTCGGCCAGGCGCTTGATCAAGGGAAGACCGAGGCCGGTGCCCCGATGGTTGCGGCTCAACGCGCTCTCGATCTGGACGAAGGGCTGCATGATCTTGGGGATGTCCTCCACCGCGATGCCGTGGCCGGTGTCGATGACCTGGAACACATGGCCGCTATTGGGCCGGCTCCAGGCCTTGAGGGTGACCTTGCCGCCCGCGGGGGTAAACTTGATCGCGTTGGACAACATGTTGATGAGGATCTGTTTGAGCACCCGCTCATCGGCATGGAGATGCGCCGTCGGCTCGGGGATATCCGTCACCAGCTCTAGGCCCTGGCTGCGGGCCTGGCCCTTGACCATGTTGTGGCACGCCAGCAGCACTTCCACCGGGTCGAAGGTCTCTTCATGGAGTTCGGTTTTGCCGGCCTCGACCTTGGCGAGGTCTAGGATGTCGGTGATCAGGCCCAGGAGATGGTTGCCCGATGAATGGATGTCCTCGATATATTCCGCGTATTTGGCGTTGCCGATGGGACCGAAGCTTTCCTTCATCATCACTTCGGAAAACCCGATCACCGCATTGAGGGGGGTGCGCAGCTCGTGGCTCATGGTGGCGAGGAACTCGGTCTTGGAACGGTTGGCGAAGTCGGCCTGTTCCTTGGCGCCGCGCAAATCCTCCTCCATCCGTTTGCGCCGGGTGATGTCGGTGAAGGTAGAAACAAACCCCCCATCGGGCATTGGCTTCATGTGATGCGCGTAGACCTTGCCGTTGGGCAGGCTGCGCTCGTCAACCCGTGCGATGTTTCTTGGTTTTTCAGTACGGGCCTTCACCAAGTCTTCAATGTCCCCGTCGCCAAAATGCCCTTGTTCGGCGCGCCAACGGAGCATGTCCTCATGGCTGATCCCCGGCCGCAGGAACCCGGGTGGAAACCCGAACATGTCAACCAGATGTTCGTTGAATGCAACCAGCCTTTGATCGGCGTCATAAACGCCGAATGCCTGAACCATATTCTCGAAGGTGGCTTCCAGCAGTTTGGATTTCTCGGCGGTCTCCCGTTCCGCGCGCTTGCGTTCCTCGACCTCGATTTCCAGTTCCGCCGTGCGTTCATCGACCCGTTTTTCCAGTTCCAGGTTCAGGATACGGACCTCTTCCTCGGCGCGCTGGCGGGCGATGTCGTTGACCAGGAAGACCTTGAGCGCCATCGCCATCTCGCCGATTTCGTCATCGCGCTCCATCTCCTGATCGACGGTAACCGTATGATCGCCGGCGGCTAGGCGCGAGGTCACCTGGGTGAGCCGGCCAAGCGGGGCGATGATCCGGTAGCGCAGGAACCACACCGATGCCGCCGAGAGAGCCAGCATGAGGACGATTGTGAATAGGCTGATGGCGTCGATCATTGCCGAGAACTGCCCGAGACGTTGCGTGACCTGGCCGGCCTTGGCTGCCGCCTGGGTGAAAAGTTCACGGTCCAGGGTGCCGAGGCTCTGCACCGCCGGGTTGTCGTCGACCATGACCAATTGATCGATCTCGGTGGCGGATTTGCCCTCCTCAATCAGTTTGATGGCCAGCGCCAGCGCCTCGCCATAGTTGTTCAGGACCACGTGGATGTCGTCGAAGGCCGCCGCCTCGGCCGGGTTCATGCCAAAGGATTCATAATTCACCAGCGCCCCAAGCGCGGCATCGAACTTGGCCTGAACATGGCCCACATGATCCTTGTCCCGGCGCAGCACCAGGTCCTTGAAGTGGTGGATCATGCCGTCATAGCCGAGGTTATGGCGTAGCGCCGAAAGGGCCGAAAATTTGCTGCTCTGGGCCGAAATGATGCGCTGCCCGGCGGCGATCTGCCGGTCCAACACCGCGAGGCCTGCGATCGCCGGGGTGTCATCGATATTGATGGCCAGGTCGATGGCTTCCGGCGGCGCGTCTTCCGAAACCAGCATTTCCACGGTTTCCAGGGCGCTGCGATAGGCTTCGAGCACCCGGCCGATGTCCGCCATGGCCTTGCGTTCGGCGTCGTTGGTGGAAAGGCGCCCATATTGCGCCAGGGTGGCGCTGGCGTTTTCGATCTTGCTTTCGACGATCTCAACGCGCCAGTCCTCCCGGCGTAGCACATAGTTCTTGAATTGGTGGATCATGCCGCCATAGCCCATCTCCGCCCGGAGCGCGGTGACGGTGCGGGTCTTGATGGAGCGGCTTTCCTCGAATTCTGTCCACAC